>CAYSMP010000093.1:0-15364 GCA_964432215.1 uncultured Sangeribacter sp. | reverse complement strand
CTACATACTTCACGCTTAGGTATACCATACCCGAAAGGCGCCTATCGTTGCCTCACTCCCGACTGTGAATTAGAAACTGCCACATTTCGATTCGTCAAGAATAAGCGCGGATAAACGCTCTGTATAACATGTCAGCACCCGCCACGTCATCCCTCCTCGAGACTCCGCATGCGATATGCATTGGCAAAATTAGCAATTATTTTTAAATCCACAAAAAATTCCATCTAAAAAATTATAACCCAACTTTCGCTTACGAAAGTTTAAGGTGATAAGGTTAGGAGATTATGAGAATAGAAGGATGGGTAAACAATGGCTGAATAGAACAAAAACAACTTTTAAGTTGTATAATTCATAAATTAACTGTACCTTTGCAAAAAAGAATTTTATGAAATTTGATCTTATCACAGAAAATGGCCATTTATGGGCAGTTCAATACGAGAATGCTTTTAGGCAAAGAGAAGGCACGGTTGAAGAATACTCCCAAACATGCATCTTGGCTGAGGATATATGCCATTAAGCTTGAACCTGGGATTTATATTATCACTGGTGGAGCAATCAAACTTACTCGAACGATGCAAGAGCGCGAACATACTCTTGTTGAACTTGCTCGGATGGAAAAAGTGCGTAATTTTCTTTTAGAGAATGATATCGTAGATATGGATTCTTTTAATGACTATCAAAAAGAATTATAAATATAAGGGAGAAAGAGTATGAAAATAAGAGAAGAAATAGAATCAGGCCTACGGAGAATGCAGAGTTCAACTCCATCTAAATGGAGAGAAAAGGCCCAATGGAGAATGGAAAATAAAGGATGGCTACGCTATTCACAGTATATCGCAATGCTTATGCTCGACAAGATGGAAGAATTAGGCCTCACACAAAAATCGGTTGCTGAAAGAATGGGTTGTTCCCAGCAATATGTTTCAAAAGTACTAAAAGGTACCGAAAACCTGTCCATCGAGACTATCTCTAAAATCGAAGAAGCACTCGGATTGCAGATCCTGAAAGCAACTATTGCGCACTAATCTTTCAATAGAAATTTTGTGTTATTACCTAACTAAAACATACATATGTTATGGAACTCAGTAAAGAAGATAAGCGAACAGCGAAAGATATCATTCGTCGAGGTATCTTGCACCGCCATGCGCAATGGCAACAAGAATTGCGAAAATTACTTGATAAGCCATTTGAGGATGGAAGCAACGAGTATGACCGCAGCATGATGATAACAAACACAGCCCGAAAATTCTATAAAGAGGCTATGACAATGGAGGAATACTACCGTAATACCATGTTGCTGGCAGGCTTGGCTAACCTCTACCACTATAATCATATCACAGATGAGGATCTCGCCCAACTTTCAGAAGAAGCGCAACAGGCAGTCCACTTCCTCCTCAGCCGCTGACTAATTCCGCTTGCTATAGGTCATTGCTGCCAGCAATGATAGCACGAGGGCGAAGGCAGCTATGGCGGCGTATTGGGGCCATAGGTCGATGATACCGGCTCCCTTAAGGTAAACGGAGCGCATTATTTCGATGAAATAGCGCGGGGGAATGGCGTATGTGATGTACTGAGCCCACTCCGGCATAGAACGAATTGGGGTAAAAAGACCACTCATAAGCTGGAATATCATGATGAAGGCAAACATCACGAATATGCTCTGAAGCATGGTAGCCGACTTGTTGGCTATGGTCACTCCGAGTCCAGACAGGGCGAGACTAAATAGGATTGCTGCCAAGTAGATTGCCCCAATGTTTCCTGCCGGTGTCAAGCCATACACCAACCAACCGACTGTCATTCCTACCGTCACCACGATCATCCCGACAACCCAGAATGGTATCAGTTTCGACAATACAAAAGCAAAGCGACTGACAGGCGTCACATTCATAGCCTCAATCGTACCGGATTCCTTCTCGCTCACAAGATTCAAGGCAGGAAGGAATCCACATATTATGATCAATAGCACCACAATCAAAGCCGGAATCATATAATTGCGGAAATTAAGTGTGGGATTGTAGAGATTGATCACACTTGTCTCCGGGACACTCCTATCTATGCCATTTTCGCGCTGCCACTGAGCCAAAGTACCCATTACCGACTGACTGACATACTGAGCCCCGAGCATACCTTTGGTCGCATTCACTCCATTTGCCTCGATGTCTATATCAGCAGTTCCCGAAGCAATGTCGCGTGAATAGTGTGGCGGAATACTCAGAATCACATCAGCTTCACCATCTTCAATACTCCTCATTGCTTCATCATGTGTGCCAACTACACTCTTCACCGACAGATATTCTGACGCATCAATGTCTGCTGCTATGCGGCGTGATAGCTGGCTGTGGTCATTATCGACTATCGTCACCCCGGCATTCTTTACATCAAGGTTTGCTACCAAAGGAAGTACGAGCATCACCATCAGTGGCATTCCCACGATAATCTTTGGAATCAGAGGATTTCGCCTCATCAATTTCACTTCTTTGCGCAAGAGCGCCTTCAATATCCTAATTTTCATATCATTCAGCCAAACTAAACGATTAAACACTTACTTTCACAATCTCCTAAATATCTCACGCAAAGGCGCAAAGGTCATATCAACGATAAACTAGGCTTTGCGACTCGGTTTTTGCAAGCCCGCTAAGATTAACGGACAGCTTCGCATCGCCCGGAGAACGCAGAGATTCTTACTTGCGAAAGATGAATTAAACACTTAAACTAAAAACTTCACTTTGTAGATGATTTAAATTTTCCTACTGCCAAAATAAGCAATACAACTGTCATTGACAGAAGAATTACAAATTCTTTCAATACATAGCCAAAGTCGAGCTGCTGTACCATCAACTTCCGCATTGCCTCGATATACCATCTTGCTGGAATGATATTTGAAATCCATTGCAATACTATCGGAATATTGTCAATCGGAAATATCATCCCCGAAAGCATAATGACAGGAAGCATAAACATGACAGCAGACACTATCAAGGCAGTAAGCTGAGTGTCTACAATAGTAGAGACCAGCAATCCAATAGACAGCGACAAAACAATGTATAGCAAAGAGATACACACTACTGTCACTACACTTGCCGACACCGGAAGTCCGAGCAGCGTATAAGCCATCAATAGCATCACCGACAGAATTATGCAAGAAAGCAGGAAATAAGGTACAAGCTTTCCCAAGATGATGGTGTATGGTTTCACCGGAGAAACAAGCAGTAAGTTCATAGTGCCGTTTTCTTTCTCACGGACAATAGATACGGAGGTCATAATAGCGCATATCAGAATAAAGATCATGCCAAGTATGCCGGGAACAAAGTTATAAGCACTCTTTAGTTGTGGATTATAGAGAGTATTGGTGATTATCGGACTCTTTGCTACGTTGCCACTGATAATCCCTCGGATATAAGCAGTAGCTGTCTGAGCTGTATTGGTGTTGGATGCGTCCACCACTATTTGCGAGTTGACTTTCCCTTCTTCACTTCTGAGATAAACCACCGCGTCAGTCTGTCCGGATCGCAAGAGATAGTCGGCCTCTTCCGGAGCAATAAGACCTTTAAACGTTATGTAATCATTGACACTCAAGCGCTGAAGGATATCCCGCGTCTCATCAGTATGCCGGTCTACCACCGCCATCACCATTACTTCGTTGACTTCCGTAGATATCGCAAATCCGAAAAGAAGCAACAATACAATGGGCATAAGCAAAGTGATGACCATAGTGCGTGTATCGCGCACTATGTGCAATGCCTCTTTTTTTACAAGTGATTGGAATATAGCCATAAATTCTTAAGTTGTAATGCATAATTCATAATGCATAATTAGCTACGCTCAAGCTAAAGCAAGTTCTTTGCAGCAGACACTCAGCTAATAACGTATTTGTGATAATAAACCTCAACTTTCATCCAATGAAAGTTGAATCTTGAGCAACTATGCGGAATACTTCGTCGATAGTCGAAGCTTGATACTTTTCCTTAAGGGCGGAAGGCGAGTCAAGGGCGCTGATCTTTCCATCCACCATTATGGATATGCGGTTGCAATATTCGGCCTCATCAAGGTAATGCGTTGTTACAAAGACTGTCATACCATCTGAGGAAGCCTTGTAGATGAGTTCCCAGAATTTTCTTCGGGTGACAGGGTCTACGCCACCCGTAGGTTCATCGAGAAACACGACCTCCGGTTTATGAATGGTAGCAGTGGCGAAAGCTAATTTCTGTTTCCAACCTACAGGAATATCTTTCACATAAGTGCTTCGCATATTTTCCATACCCAACTCTTCAAACAGGCGACTGGAGGCTTCCCTTATCTGAGAGGATGACATACCATAGATGGTGGAAAACAACCGGAGATTCTCTTCTACCGTCAAATCAGCATATAGCGAAAATTTCTGGCTCATGTAGCCAATTCTATGCTTGATGGCTTCTGACTGTGTGATTATATCGCATCCCGCCACATATCCGTCACCTTCTGTAGGTCGACTGAGACCGCAAAGCATGCGCATGGCAGTAGTCTTGCCGGCTCCGTTTGCTCCCAAGAATCCGAATATCTCCCCTTTTGCTACATCAAACGAAATATGGTCAACGGCTATAAAGGAACCAAATCGCTTAGTTAGATTCCTAACTGATATTACTTTATCATTCTCCATAAGAGTCACCGAGTCAGTTTTATAAACAAATCCTCTATATCTCCCTTTGCCGGATATATATCCACGTCATGTAAGCCGGCATCAGATAACTTTTTCTTTACAGTTTCCGTATTGAAATTCTTCTTTACGACAACATGTAGTGTGGCTCCAAAAGTGTAGCAATCTTCAACCTCAGGCAATTCCCGCAAGCAAGTTAGAAGCTCAAACATATGAGCCGACACTGCGTTGTAGAGATTTTCATCAAGCCCTGCTACGAGTCCCTCCGGAGTATTGACACCAAGTATTTTTCCCTTGTCAATAAGAGCAATACGGCCGCAACGCGTAGCTTCATCCATGTATGAAGTCGAAACAAGTATGGTTATTCCTTTCTCACGCAATGTAGATAGCATATCCCAGAATTCACTTCTTGACACGGCATCTACTCCAGTAGTGGGTTCATCAAGAAGCAATATTTCAGGTCGATGGATAAGCGCACAACTTAGAGCAAGTTTTTGCTTCATTCCTCCCGATAATGCTCCTGCCTTACGATTCGGAAACCGTTCAAGTTGAGCAAATACAGGGGCTATTATGTCGTAGTTATCTTTTATAGATACCCCGAAGAGCGACGCGAAGAAATGCAGATTTTCTGCTACGCTAAGGTCTTGATAGAGCGAGAATTTCTCCGGCATATAGCCGATCAAAGTCCGTAGCTTGCTATAGTCCCTCACTGTGTCAAGACCACATACAGTCGCCGTCCCGGCATCCGGAGCACAGAGGGTAGCGAGTATCTTATAGAGTGTGCTCTTTCCGGATCCATCAGGACCGATAAGACCGAACATTTCCCCCCTCGCCACTTTAAAACTCACATTGTCAAGAGCGGTCAAGTTTCCATATTGTTTGGTCACGCCTGAAACTTCAATAGCCGCGCTCATAATCTCACCTCTCCGTATTGTCCAAGTTTCAGACGTCCGTCATTTTTAACAGCAATCTTCACCGCATACACAAGGTTGGCCCGGCTATCTTGCGTCTGAATTGATTTAGGTGTAAACTCACTTTCCTGGGCTATCCACATTATGGTGCCGGGATATTCATACTGCTCATCACCTCCAAAATCTGCTATCACAGTCACTTTCTGCCCTATCCTTATATCTGCGAGTTGAGAGGCAGTGAAATAAGAGCGCAGATATATATCGTTAAGATTAGCCAACTTACAAAGTGGACGTCCGGGAGTGGCAAATTCTCCAGGTTCGGCATACTTTATCAGGACCGTTCCTGAAATAGGGGCGTCTATTATGCTTTTTTCTATCTGTTCCTCAATCTGTTCTGATTGGTATTGGATGGAGACCGCATTGTCTGAGATGGAATTGCGGTTTTTTCCAAGAGTAGAAAGCAGGGCTGTGAGTTGACTTTTAAGAACTGTCAATTGCGACTGAGCATCATCATATTGCTTCTGAGTAGTGGCGCCATCGACAAGCAGGCGCGCAAAACGCTCGCACTCATGTTGCTGATGTGCTATCTGGGATCTGAGAGCAGCAGCTTGTGCAGCGATATCCGGAGAATTGCTTTCAGCAGATTGCCGTTGACTCTCTATCTGTTTTTGCTGAAGTACTAATAGAGTGGTGTCAATCACTGCAATATTCTGACCTTTCCTTACGCTGTCTCCTTCGCTTATTGGCATTGAAAGTATTTTTCCCGAAGTCTCAGCCGATACAGTTATTGTTGTAGCTTCAAAGATACCGGTAGCATCATATTCAAGTGTTTTCTTGCAAGATGTGAAAAGCACTGCAAGTATGGCGAGGGAAGAAATTAAAATTTTCATAAATTATTTACCTTTAAACATTAAACCATTACACTCTTAAATCCTTATAACCCGTAACTCTGTAACCTTTATCTTTCGCCCGCGAAAGATGAGTTAAGCGTGTATTTAAGGTTGTAGATTTCTTTTATAAGCTGTATCTCGTGTAGTCGGGCATTCAGTTGCGCTATGTTCTCATCTGATATTTTAGTAAGAAGTGCAGTAGCGTCGATTATTCCGTTGGCAAGTTGCGATTCTGCAGCGCGCCTCACGTTTCCTCGAAGCTGAATGATACGTGCATCATCCATCATTACTTCGCGTAGTCCTCGGATCGCCTCTTTCTGCGATGCCGACTGAATATCATTGTTAAATAAAAATAATTCCTTATCAGCCTCAATTTCTTGCGCCTTTACAATAGTTCGGCTATGTGTGTTTTTCTTTGAGTAAAAAGAATCAATATTCCATGAAGCCTTTACTCCTGCAAGGATGTTGAAACTCAAATTCCTATTCATCATACTCTTGAAGTAGTCAAACCCAGGGTACCCGTAGTAGGCTTGTGCAAACATTCCAATTTTCGGAATAAGGGAAGTGTCAGTCAAACGCTGGGTAGCCTCATTAACCTGTAGTCGCCGCTCAAACAGTTTTAATTCCGGTCTTTTGTTTTCATTCGAGAGAGGCATCTCGGCTGAAGGTCTTGTCAACTTCTTATCTTTTATACTTTCTCCTATAAAGAGTTGGAGAACATCCCGATATCCTTCCATAGCACTCTTCGCCTGCGCTATGTTCTGCCTTACAACCAGGGCTTGAGCTTCCACCATATCTGCATCGCTCTGCATGGCTACTCCATTGCGAACTTTTGATCGAAGTTGCTCGAGATTCTTTTGCAGAAGATTGAGAGTGATTTCACTCTGCTCTATCTGCTCTTCAGTGAGTAGAATGGCAAAGAATACAGATTCCACTCGTTGCCTTACGGTATATAATTCGACATCAAGGGCAGATTTGCTTGCAGCTTCCTGAGCTCTGGCCACTTCACGACGTGCTTTGGAAGTGCCGCCATCCCATATGTTCTGCGACACATCTACACCGATTTTATACTGCACCTTGCCTAACCCCTTCATATTTTGCCCCATCTGATCCAACATATCAGACAGATACTTAGGAAAAGCAGGCACTACATTCTGTCCCGTCACTTGTCCATAGACACCAACCCGAGGAAGCCAAGAATTATTAATCTCTGACAGATCAATATCACGAGTAGACTCAAGCAACCCATACTTACTGATCAGCGGGTAATTATCTTCCGCTTTCGCTACGCACTCCTCAATCGTAACTTGAGCTTTAAGGTTAAACGCCCAAATCACACCCAACACAATCAAAAATATCCTCCTCATATCTAAATTCTTAACTCTTGGTTCTTAACCCTAAACCCCTAACCCTTAACCCTTGTTTCCTGGTTCTTGACCCTTAAACTTAATGTTCATTGTTCACTACTCAATACTTGCGGCTCCGCCGCAAGTTTCCTCATTATAGTATCGTAGTTTTCTTTCTTCCTCATAGCAACAAAGGTGTCAATGTCAGCAGTAAGACCTTCCAAGGCAACCTTTACTACAGGAGCGGCCATAAAAGAGAATATATTGAGAGATGCTATATCAAGCATCAACATACGAGCATCCACTTTACGGCATTTCCCTTCCGAAGCCGCCCTATCTATCTTAATTTGTAAAGCTCCAATCATCAAAGGAGCGTATATACCAATCTGTTCAAGGAAAATGTGGGCACGTTCCTGATCGTTGTAAATCTCTTCAATCATGAAACGTGGCAACTCCGGATTGGCACCGATGAAATCGAGATGACGGTCTATGATGCTACGAATTGTTTCATCCAAGGATATCTCTGCATCATCAGTAGATTTGAATATTGCCTCTTTCAGCAGTTTTGTTTTCTCTGACAAAACCCTATCAAAAAGTTTCGCTTTTGTGCGGAAATAATAATGCAGCATGGCATGTGTCACCCCCGCAGCTTCAGCAATGGTTGTCGTTCTTGCTCCTGCAAATCCTTTAGAAAGGAATTCCTTTTCAGCAGCCTTAAGTATCGCTTGCTCAGTATCTTGCAGTTCTTTATTATTATTGTTTTTATCCATAACAACATTGTTTATCTTACTTGACTAACAATATTGTTAACAAAATTGTTCTAAAAAACAGCGCATAAAACTTACGCTTATTATTGAAGGGAGGCTTCATAACCTCCCAAAAGATTATAATAGCATGTCAATTATTCCGACTTTGTAATTAACCCATCCTTAGCATAAAATATTCGAGGTATCCCCACAGAAGCAAACTTGGAGTAAATTTTACGATCCTCTTGTGCGGCCACAGGAAGCGTAAGATGCTCCTTTTGCCAAAAATGCTCTATATCAGATGCACCTTCCTCTCGGGAGATACAGATATATTGTGACCTCTCCCCTTCCGGAAGCATCATATTCTCCTCATACTGCTTCTGCAACACCGGCAATTCCCTCTGGCAGTCAGGACAAGTGGTATTAAAAAACACAATGACCAGTTCCGCAGAATAAGAATCAGCAGAACCAACTCTCTCTCCGGAAATAGTCGTCACTTCAAACTGCGGCAATCTATCCCCCGGCTGCAGAAACCATTCCGGCCTCTCCTTCTCGGTCACACAACTTGTAATGCAAAGGATTAAACTTGCCAATAACATCAATATTTTATTCTTGTCAATCATACTTTGCAAATTTACTCAGATTTTTTCAATCCACAAAGAATTACCACAACGTTTTCTGCAAGAAATAGAGAAGACATGCCTTTCGGCTTGCCTTCTCTATAGTTTCTAATATTTCAGTATTCAGAATGCGGCTACCCCGCGCGGTTCTCTGCGCAAACTATTTGCATCTTTATATGAGGATATCAATGGAGTTTGTTGTACTCCTCGTCGGAGACAGGTTCAAGCCAGACGTTTTCCGTTTCTTCGCCAGGCACTCCAAAAGCGAGGTGGGCAAACCATGAGTCTTTTGCTGCTCCATGCCAATGCTTGACGTTGGCAGGTATATTGATTACGGTTCCCGGAAGAATCTCAACAGCCGGTTTTCCTTCTTCCTGATACCATCCACGTCCGGCTACTCCGACAAGCATCTGACCGCCACCCTTCTCTGCCTTATGCACATGCCAGTTGTTGCGACAACCGGGCTCGAATGTCACATTAGCAAAAGGAATCTGTTCTGTAGCAATCTGAGCCAGATAACTGTTGCCGATAAAATACTTTGAATATGCCGTATTAGGCTCACCAATAGGGAAAATCATCTCCTTCTGGAACTGAGCCTTAGCATCATCCCCCTTTATATCCTCGTTCCATACTTCCTTCGCCTGACGGAAAGCAGCCCAAGCCTTTGGCCATCCGGCATAGAAGGCTATATGGGTGATTATCTCTGAAATTTCCGTACGCGTGATACCGTTTTTCTTTGCTTCCTGGAGATGGAAAGTCAAGGAACTGTCTGTAATACCCTGTGAAATAAGACAGGTAACTGTCACAAGGCTACGGTCGCGGAGCGAAAGAAGATCGTTGCGGCTCCAAACCTCGCCAAAAAGAATGTCATCATTCAGATGTGCGAACTCCGGGGCAAACTCACCGAGAGCATCACGTCCGGCTGTTTGTACTATTTTCTGTTGTGCCATAATATTTAATGTTGTCGCCGCCAAAACCAGCAGCATAATACATTTCTTCATCTCAATCCAGATTTACGATCTTGTAATTTTGCGACCCAAGACCTATCTCTTCGCCATAGTCAAGAGTGTGCATACCATGGCGTGAGTCGATGCGTTCGATAAGGTGTACCTTCCCGTGATCGTCTGATGAACGAACAAGATCCGTGCAAGCCTTGTCAAGAGCGATCGGGTCAAGCGATGCGAGGACACCTATATCATGCATCTGAGGGTCAGCGGGATGTGAATCACAATCGCAATCAACGGAAAGGTTATTGGCCACACTGATATAAATGATATTGTCGCCCGCATGGTCTGCGACAGCCTTGGCAGCCTCAGCCATTGACTCAAGAAAATCATCCTGCTTTGCAGCTTTCCAGCCATTTTCTCGTGTCTCAGTCTCTCCTGCGCTGTGTATATACATTTTGCCGTTGCCGGAAGCCACGCCTATCGACATATTCTTCACAGCACCACCAAAGCCTCCCATAGCATGACCTTTGAAATGAGAAAGAATCACAGTGAAATCATAATCAGGATAGTGAGAGCCGACAATATCATATTTCAGATGCTTTCCATTCTCAACCGGAAGTTTTACCTCCCCCTCACCATCCATGATGTCGACCGGGGCAATGGCAGTGAAACCATGTTCCTCAGCCGCCTTGCGATGGTCTTCAGTAGAGTAGCGTCTGCCGTTATAGGCAGTGTTGCACTCTACGATTGTGCCCTTAGTGAGATCGACAAAATCCTTGATGAGAGCAGGTTGCAGATAGTTATGACCTCCAGGTTCGCCTGTTGATATCTTAATGGCAACTTTGCCTGTGGCTTCGCGTCCGAGAGCCTTATAAAGTTTCACGATAGCCTCAGGAGAAATCTCCTTAGTCATATACACTACGGAAGGCTCTCCGGAAGCAGTAGCGTCCTGAACCTTCTCAGAAGAATTCTGGGCAGTGCATGATAGTGTCAGCACTCCGCAAGTAATAAAAGCAAATAACTTATTCATAATTTCATAGGTTTATCATTCAAAATTACCCCATAACCCTCCCCCTTCATTTGAGAAAGTTGAATTACATCTGCAAATTTACAATAAAAAAATCATATTCCGACAACCGTTATCACTGAAATCCCTACCATTTTTACATTTTTCACCTCAAATTCCTCATAACACATAGCCTGCCAGTCTCCGGATGCTCCCGATGTATCTTGGTTCTCAATCCCAACCTTCCCTTCAATGATAAAACTCGCTTTCTAACTCGCAAAAATTGCGAGTTAGAAAGCGCATCAGCCCGTCGGAGTGGGTAGCAGTTGGAATGTTATGGCCTCCTTCGGCTACCCTCTTTGCTACTCGCAGGCATGCCATTTCAGGGGATTCTAAACAGAATGATCAGAAAGAGTCAGTCATAAGCATATGGCGGAGAGATAGGTGTGTAATACCATCGTAGTCCTTTGGCTTTGAGATAGGATCCATCGTGACGACATATTTTGGATAATTGTCCTTTATAGCCAATAGATTTCCGAATTCCCGCTGAATGGTCTTATCGTCGGTCAGCATGTATGCTATCTGGAAATATACAGTTTTCCCATTCTTTTCAGCCACAAAATCAATCTCTCCACTCGGCAAAGTTCCTACATATACCTTGTAGCCAAGGTTTTTCAAATGAAGGTATACGGCGTTTTCCAATACCTTCTCCATGTCTTTAGTACGGTCGCTTCCCACTAAGGAGTTGCGTAAGCCAAGATCCTCGAAATAGTATTTATCGTTGGTCTCAAGCAGTTTCTTGCCGTGGATGTCATAACGCTGAACTTTGTTGACGATATATGCATTGCCTGCTGATTTGAGATAGTTTATCGCAGTTATCGGAGTGAGGTCAATTTTCTGTGACTTAAGGTATTTTGAAATAGATGTCGCCGACACAAGTTGTCCCGTATTGTCACTGATAAACGACATAATGTTCTCAAACAATGTCACATTGCGTAGACCTTCACGTTCTACGACATCTTTCAATACTATGGTATTATAGATATTGTGGATATACTCCCATACCATATCTTCATTCTCAAGCCCAAGGCGATAGAGATACGGAAGGCCTCCAAATGAAAGATATTTCTCAAGGCTTTCCTGCGAATCCTCAAGATTATGGAAAATCAAGAACTCCCTATAGGAAAGACTCTGGATATGAATGTCGATATATCTGCCAGCCAGATAGGTGGAAAGTTCAGACGATAGCATCTTAGCATTGCTCCCAGTGATTATGATCCGGCATTCCTCGTCGGCATTAAGGCTTCTGAGTGTATTCTCAAACCCTTCTATGTCCTGCACTTCGTCTATGAGCAGATAATTGTCTTTATCATCATCTATCTTTCCTTCTAAATATTTCGAAAGATCATCATCCGTACGTATGTCAGCGAATTTCTTCTTCTCCTTATTGATATAGATGATATTTGCATCCGGGTCTTTTTCTCTCAATTCACGTGCTATCTGTCGGAGTATATAACTCTTTCCCACACGGCGTTGCCCTGTGAGTGCCAACATCATGCCTTTGTCAATATATCGCATGATATGGTTGATGTATGTATCCCTGCTGATAATTTCCATACTGCAAAGATAGTTATTTTTATTAATCGTACAAAATAAAATACAAAAATTGTCATTTTTATTAAGTATGATTAATAAAATTGAAGTAAGATACAGTTTTATCAATCGTACTTGATGGCGATTTCCTCAAAATATATAATCACCGATTTTTCATGCAGTATGAAAAAACTATAAAATTATCGCCTTTTTCAAAATTTTTATCTTAAATTTGCACGTTATAATCAATTTCAGAAAAATGAACTTCTATAAACATATATTATATATAGCATTCGCTATCATCTCAGTAGCTCATTCGGCTACCGCTGAGAATATCGTCCGCAACGGAGTGCCATGGTTTGATACTGATGGCAATATCGTGAATGCGCACGGTGCGTGTATCGTGGAGGATGGTGGGAAATATTGGTTGTTTGGGGAGTATAAATCGGATGAATCGAATGCATTCCCGGGGTTCGGGTGCTACTCCTCCCCCGATCTTGTCAACTGGAAATTTGAACGTGTGGTGCTTCCTGTCCAATCTGACGGAATCCTTGGTCCGGAACGTGTAGGTGAGCGGGTAAAGGTGATGCGCTGCCCTTCCACTGGAGAATACGTAATGCTTATGCATGCCGACGACATGGGATATAAAGATCCAAACATCGGAATTGCTGTATGCGACCGTATCGACGGAGACTATAAACTTCTTGGCACAATACAATATGAAGGTGAACCAATCAAACGATGGGACATGGGAACTTTCCAAGACGAGGACGGAACCGGATACCTGCTGATCCATCATGGTCCTATCTATAGGCTCAGCAAAGATTACCGTTCCATAACTCTCTCGTCGATTTCTACAGTAAAGTCGATGATCTCAGCCCACGCTTCGTCAGCAAAACGTATCCGGAAGGCGACTATCTGCTTGAAGTAGAAGTTGCCGGAGAGAATCCCGTATGGTTCAACAAAAGAGGAGACCGCTTCGGAAGCACTGACTTCTTCATCAACGTCTCAGAGACAATAGTGGAATGAACGGAAGGATGTTAATTTGGTGGTTTCAATTATTATTACTAATTTTGCAACAGCGGTTACTGTAACAGCCGTTGCATTAATATGAAATTTTACGACAGAGAAATCGAGACGCAAACATTGCGTAAGATAGAAGAGACTTCTAAATCATATGCCCAAATGACGGTCATAACAGGCCGTCGTCGTATCGGCAAAACCACACTCATTAAGCATTCCTTTAGTGCTGATGAAATGATATACTTCTTTGTAGCACGGAAAAGTGAAACTCTACTTTGCAAGGAACTGACCGAGACCATCCGGGAAAAAACTGGTGAAGATTTAGGAGACTTCAATAGTATGGCTCGCCTTTTCTCTGCTGTCATGCAAATGGCAAAGCGCAAGCATTTCACATTTGTCTTTGATGAGTTTCAGAATTTCAAGTATGTCAATGATTCATTCTTCAGTGACATGCAGAACATATGGGATTCAAACAAAGAGGAAGCAAAGATAAATCTTATTGTGTGTGGGTCATTATACTCAATGATGACTAAGATTTTCGATGATCGAAAGGAACCTCTTTACGGAAGAGCAACTTCACGAATGCGTTTAAGAGCCTTTCCTATAAAAACTCTTGTGGAAATCATGCGAGATAATAATCCTAATTTTTCTCCTGACGATCTACTGACATTTTATATGGTAACAGGCGGGGTAGCAAAATATGTGGAGCAACTTGTAGAAGCTGGGGCTTTCTCTAAAGAAAGTATAATGGCCCATGTACTTTCCTACGGATCTTATTTTATAGATGAAGGCAAAGAACTTCTCTCAGATGAGTTCGGAAAAGATTATGGCAACTATTTTTCTATTCTGTCTGCCATCGCATCCGGATTTAACGAACGGGGGGAAATTAAATCATATACTGGAATTGAAGCGGGAGGATATCTTGAGAAACTTGAAAACACCTACGATCTTCTATATCGCTATCGTCCCTATCTTGCGGCTCCCAATAGTCGTAATGTAAAATATGGAATAAAGGATAATTTCTTGAATTTTTGGTTCAGGTTCATTTATAAATACCGTAGTGCGGTAGAGATTGGAAATATCAGTTACATCCATGAAAAAGTACTTGCTGACTACGATACATATTCCGGCTTTATCTTGGAAAAATATTTCCGGCAGCTTTATCAAGAGATGGGCCTTTATAACATAGTGACAAACTACTGGGAAAAGAACGGACAGAATGAAATAGACCTTATTGCAGTAAATGAGGCCGACAGAGAAATCGTAATAGGCGAAGTCAAACGCAACAAGCGCCGTATTGACCTTCACAAACTGCAAGAGAAGTCGGAGATGATACAGCAAAAGCGCAAAAACTGGGCTATATCATTTACCGCCCTATCTCTCGACGATATGATCGAATGATTGAGACCGCTTCGGAAGCACTGACTTCTTCATCAACGGCTCAGAGACAATCGTAGAATGAAAGCTAAACTGATAATATTAATAACTGCTGTAATTCTCGCTGTATCCTTTATCAGATGCGGCTCAGACAATAATGCTTTTCTTAAGAATGAGATATCAAAGGCTGAGGAATTAAAGGAAAGCGGTAAGGAAGCAGAAGCGATGAAAGTGTTGCTCAATGCCAGTTCCAGAATCAATGGGCAAACCCG
>CAYSMP010000092.1:0-15443 GCA_964432215.1 uncultured Sangeribacter sp. | reverse complement strand
GGTCTTCAAGATCGGGGTTAGTTTCTCGTCGGAGACCCGGCGCATAGAGGAGTGGATAGTCAAATGAAGACGAGAAATGTGGGCCCGATAGTATGTACGGGCCCACATGCTGATTAGAGTGTATGTCTATTTGACTGCAATCTTTATCGTACGGAGTGACTTGTTGGGACCTTCCCCCACAAGGCGCTTGCGGCGTCGTATTCGGTGCCTGATATTTGCTGGCCTATGTCAGTGGCTATCTGCCTGTGGTTTGCTATGGGGCAAATTTTATGATATTACTTGATATGTACAAATTTTTTTAGAAAAGCCGAAGCGACGTGTTCGAGCCAGGATAATCTATATACAGCAGGGTGTAAGAAAATATTTCTGAATTAGGAAGAATGATGTATTAAAAAGAAAATGGAAAGACCGTAGGAAGTTTGGCGATGCTATATCTCGGTGCATCTGGTTGAATTAGTAAAAAATCTTGATTTTGCTATGAAAAAATCAAGAAAACGTTCCTACGGCCCTTCCTGTATTCCGTCAATTCTATAAAATATTTATTAAGTAGCTCGCAAAAATTAATGATATGATAAATGCGAGATAATCATGAGGTAGCTTGGCTGCGGAGCGAAGGAGCTTAGCGAGCTAAGCGACTGAACGACAATGCCAAGATGGCCAAGATTAGCCGCAGTTATCATATCAAGACTCTTGCAGATGCTTGGTTAATATATGTCGTTTAATTTTTGTGAGCTACTTAATTATTTGACTTATTGTATACTCTCCTAATAGACTAAGTTTAAAGGTTAGAGATATTATGCCAAAGATCGTAACTTGTACATGCAAGCTTTATAACTTCAATTACGTCCTTTTTCTGTTTTACACTTAGATTGTTATAGTTGGAAGAATTAATAACATTTATGTATTTAAAGAAAAAATAGAACGATTTTCTTCATAAATTCTTGTTATAGGTAAAATAAAGTGTATGAACTTGTACGGATTTAATGTGATTGTGGCTGCCTTAAAAATCAGTTACATATTTCAAATCCGATAGCAAAGTTATGAAAAATATCGTTTAATGTCAAGTATAAAAGTTTAACGAATACAGATTTAATAGATTGACAATCAATGTTGTTTATTTGTTGAGTTTAACGGTGTAGTCAAAAGCTTTCACCATAGGTTTTTATAAGGAAGAAATGGGAGTCTGTAAGACTCAGTAAACATATATAGAGAAATTAAAATATTAGGTGATGTCAATATATTTTTATACCTTTGCATATAATAAAACATGATCTTATGATAAGAATGGGTTTCCTAAAGATTATTATCTCAATTGTATTTATTGGTATATTGGTATTAGGTGGGTGTAAGAAGTATAGGGAAATAGAGGACAAACTAAATCTTGCTGATTGTTTGATGGAGTCACGACCCGATTCGTCACTTTTGATATTGGATGGGATTGATGTCGATAAGCTTAAAGGCAGCCCAACCAAGGCAAGATATGCATTGTTGAAGTCAATGGCATTGGATAAGAATTATATCGATACCACTACATTTGATGTGCTTCAGCCGGCAATTGATTATTATCTAAAGAATGGAAACGCAAATGAACGGCTAAAAACTTATTACTATAAGGGAAGAATCCATATGAATGCTGGTAATGATGATCTTGCAATGCAGTCATTTCTTAGTGCACTGGAGATGTGTGAAGATGTTTCAGATTCCTTAACGTTGGCACGTCTTTTAGTGGCAGAGGCAACTTTGTTCTATAAGCAATATAGAATATCTAAATTTATTGAAAATAATATAAAAGCCGGGGATATATATGGTAAATTAGGAAATTCTATACTACAATCTAAATGTTATGGTAAAGCTCTTGATGGTGAATGTCGTCTTAAGAATAAACGTGCTGCAAATATTTTGGCAAATATTTGCAAGAGCATGAGTAAAGATGAGCCAATTGTTGATAGACAAGTGAAATTATCACTTCTAATGTATACTATCAATTTCGGAAATAAAGAGGAGATATTGGATATAATAGAAGAAGTTGAGGATGTTGGAATTTCTGATGTGGATAAGATGAATCTTGCACGAGCTTATACCAAAGTTGGTGATCCTAGGACAGGTTTGTTGTATCTTAGTGAGGCGAAGATTACACCTGACGATATTCTTGATTCTCTGACTTTTTGGTCGGTAAAGACTGAGATAATGGAAAAAATGGGTGAGGATCGTAAAGCTCTTGAGGCCTTCAGAAATTATTCTATAATGTCGGAAAAGTATCATATGCGACTCTTTTCAAACGAATTGCTTTTTTCGGAGAAGAAGCATGAGATGGAGCTTGAGAGCATGGGAGAGATTCATAGGAGAGACAATATCATCAAGTGGATATTGGCCGGAGCCGCGATTATGATCTGCGTGACAGGGCTTGTTTACTATCGGTACCGGTTGAACAAAGCAGGGCGGCTGATAGCAGAGCAGACTGCGGAGACACTGCAGTTAAAGAATGATAACCTGCAATTGGAGACAGAGAAGCTTAGATTGGAGGCAGAGAATATGCGTCTTGAAATAGGTCAGCTGGAAGATGAGCGGGAGCGGCTTTCCAGACTGTTGGAGCAGCGTGAAGAGCTTTCAGATGAAGCGCGGCAGCTCATAAGGGAACGCATAGATATGCTCAACGGTCTGCTTGCAAGGGCCATCACGAATGAAGAATCTTACGGCAAAGAGTTTCACAAGTATGTAGACAAGATCAGGAAGGACAAGAAAAAATTTCAGCGATCCATCGGAAAGGTCTTAAGTGCTACCCATCCGGAATTCATGAAATATCTGGAGTCACATGGTTTGACAGAACGTGAAATAGACTATGTCTGCCTGTACGCCATCGGACTGCGAGGAAAAGAGATCGGCAATTATCTTGATCTGGCCCGGCACTACAACATAAGCACAGAAGTAAGGCGGAAGTTGGGTCTGGACAGCAACGATCCCAATCTTGGGCCTTTCATCAGGAAGATGATGACAGGAAGTGCACTCATTAGGTCTGAGGATTCCGGTTGCCAAGTCAAGTTAAATTTGCAAATACCCGGGAAAAACGTTATCTTTGTGGGCAAAACTGAGATTTATGGAAGAGAAAAAGGTTAAATATGCTATAGGCGACCAGGACTTCAAGTCTGTCATAGATGCCGGTTTCCTATATGTAGATAAGACTCGGTATATAAAGACGATATTAAATGGGAATAAATATTATTTCCTGGCTCGCCCTCGCCGCTTCGGCAAGAGTCTCTTCCTATCTACACTTAGGTATTTCTTCGAAGGTCGCCGCGACCTCTTCAAGGGACTCTACATCGACTCTACAGACTGGGACTGGGAGCCCTATCCGGTGCTTTACCTTGACTTGAACAGGGATAGATTTGCAGAGACAGGCATACTTGACGATGTGCTTGGCAATCAGTTCAGGGCTTGGGAAGAAAAATATGATGTAGATGCAGTTGCAGAGCAGCTTTCATCAAGATTTGAAAATATTATTAAGTCAGCTCACGAGAAGACAGGAAAGCAGGTAGTGATCCTCGTAGACGAGTACGACAAGCCGCTTGTAGGCAATCTCCATAAATACGATAACTTTGAGCATTACCGGTCCCAGCTTGCCGGCCTCTACTCCAACTTCAAGAGTTCGGCGGAGCATATCCGTCTGGTGTTCCTGACAGGAGTAAGCCGCTTCAGCAAACTGAGTGTCTTCTCCGACCTCAACAACTTGAAGGACATTACCTTCGAGGATTCATTTGCCGACATCTGCGGCATCACGGAAAGGGAATTGCTCGAAAATTTCCAGCCCGGTATCAGGCGTCTTGCCGGAGAGTACGAATGCAGCTATGATGAAGCATGCCTGAAACTCAAACGTAACTATGACGGCTACCGCTTTGCGCGCAGGGGGAGCGACATTTATAATCCCTGGTCTGTGCTTAATGCAATGGATGAGGCCAGGCTCGGTACCTTCTGGATATCCACCGGCTCGACAAGCGTCGTGGCGGAAGCCCTTCAGGGTGCGGAGATCGATATCGAGAGCACATTAAATGCAGACTGGGATATCGATGATCTGGCTGGCCTTGACCTTCTCAACGCCGATCCCACAGCGCTATTGTATCAGGCCGGCTATCTGACCATCGCCGGCTATGACGTGCGTTACGATAGCGTTCGTCTCAAGGTTCCGAACGAGGAAGTCAGGAAAGGCCTCTTCAAGCATCTGCTGCCCCTGTATCTAAAGCCAAAAGGGCGCACTGCCCGAAGTATCATCGACAGCATCACCAGGAGCATCCGGGACGGACGCCCTGAAGAGATGATGAGAAGCCTACGGGCATATTTTGCGGGAATACCGTATGACCTGAAGATGGACAACGAGAACAACTTCCACAACGCCTTCTACATCCTGGTTACGCTGATAGGGATTGATGCGAAAGCTGAGGCGCATACGTCCGACGGCCGCATCGACCTGCTGATAGAGACCCCGGAATATGCCTACATCATCGAGCTGAAGTATGACTCGTCGGCGGAGGAGGCACTGCGCCAGATCGAGGATAAGGAGTATGCGCTGCGGTTCTCGACGGATTTGCGCAGGGTCTTCAAGATCGGAGTTAGTTTCTCGTCGGAGACCCGGCGGATAGAGGAGTGGATAGTCAAATGATATTGACGAACTTTTAGTTACTTAGTTAATATTTGTCGTTTTATTTTTGTGAGCTACTTAATTTGAATTAAGATGGGAAAAGATCAGACTGTACTTTTTCATTCTACGGTCTTCGGGCCGATACATAGCCGCCGGCTCGGTGTGTCGCTTGGCATCAACCTCATGCCAGACGATGGGAAGGTGTGCTCTTTTGATTGCCTTTACTGTGAGGCTGGTTTCAATTCGCAAGGGGCGGGCACTACAGGGCTCCCGCTTCGGGATCAGGTCCGCAGCCAGCTTGAGACAAAGTTGAAGGATATGCACGCAAAGGGCGATGCCCTTGATGTAATCACATTTTCAGGGAATGGCGAGCCTACGCTTCATCCTGATTTCCCGCATATCATAGAGGATACGTTGGCACTCCGGGATGAGTTTTATCCTAATGCAAAGGTGTCGGTGCTGACCAATTCGACGATGATTTTCAAGCCGGAGGTGGCTGAGGCGCTGAAGAAGGCTGACAATAATATCCTCAAACTTGACTCTGCCGTCGAGGAGACAATGCATCTCATCGACCGTCCGAACGCTCCCGGATTCACGGTGGAGAAGATAGTGGAGGGTCTACGGCAATTTTCCGGGACCGGGATTATTCAGACTATGATGCTGCGCGGCACTCATGAGGGGAAAACCATTGACAACACTACAGACGCTGAGATAAATGCTCTCATAGCCGCATATAAGCGCATTAAGCCACGCGAGATAATGATCTACAGTCTTGACCGCTCTACACCTGAGGAGAAGCTCGTGAAGGTGGAAAAGGAGGAGCTGCTTGAAATAGGGAAGAGGATTGAGGGGGAGAGTGGAATAGCTGTGCAAGTTAATTAAAGCCGATAGTTTCGGACTTAAGTCTCCAACATAGTGTAGACGATCGAGAATCATATGGAGAGTATCTTTATTCCAAGGGGAGTGCGGAAGGAAGGGAAGGTGGCACTCATAGGGCCTGCTACTCGGATAAAGCCGGAGATCGTAGATGCCTTTGCCCGGCTTTATGAAGAGTGTCCTGATGAGATGCCGGGGACGGAACTGATAGTCTATCCCTCGGCTCTGGATGCTAATGCCAGCGGTTCTTATGCAGCCTCATTGGAGCAGCGCGTGGCAGACTTTACGGATGCGTGGAGCAGGGAGGACGTCGACCTTGTGATTTGCGCACGTGGAGGATACGGATGTGTCCATCTGCTTGACTACATAGATCCGGAGTTTATAGCAGCTCATCCGAAATGGCTTGTGGGCTTTTCGGATGTCTCGGTGCTTCATGCGTTGCTTCATAAATGCGGTGTGGCGTCGATCCACGGCGGTATGGCAAAGCAGCTGGTGCTTGATACGGATTCCGGCTTCGGAGGGTATAGAAGGGTCTTTAAGGAGCTGGTAGAGGTATCTCGTCCATCATTTGAGTATCGTGTGGAGTCGCATCCTTACAACGTTCATGGAGAGGGTAGGGGAGTCCTGCTCGGCGGCAACCTTGCAGTGCTGAACGGACTGGCCGGTACTCCTTACGACATGATGGCATCTACCTTGACGGAGGACGTGATTATTTTCTTAGAGGATGTGTCTGAACCGATCTATGCAGTGGAGCGCATGCTTTACAGATTGCACCTGCAAGGGGTGCTCCATGCTGCCAGGGGAATTTTGATTGGTGAGTTTACGGAGTGGAAACCGGACCGGAACCATGAGTCGATGTATGACATGATTCACAAGTGCTTTGAGGAATGGGGAGTCCAGTGTCCGGTAGTATTTAATTTTCCGGTTGGACATGGTGAGAGGAATGTGCCATTGGTGGAGGGGATGGAGTGCTTGCTTCGTTCTCACCGCGATCAGGTGGTTCTGTCACTATGATCTTAAAAAAGTGAATTTGGCGTTGCAATAATCATGGGAGTCTGCCGGGTAGAGTAATTTTTTTTGATTCTCATAGCCTTAATTATGGGCAATTTATGATGTAAGTATTTGATTAATAGATAAAAATGTAAGTTTTCCACATCTTGAAGCTTTTAGGATAAATAGAACGAAAAATGCCAATAAACGGAGGATGAGACGATTTTTGTCCAAAAATGTGGATAATTCGGGAGAATTTGTTATATTTGCGATTTCGTGGTCAATCTCACGCAGGGAGTGCTGAGGTGCAGAGAACGCTGGGGATTTTTAAGCCACGAGGCAAAATAGTATGATAGAATTTGCAGCACAAGGAGTCGAAATGCCGGAGATTGACCTTCGGAAAATTTCGAAATGGATTGAAGAAGTAGCAGCGTCCCATTCTCGTAGGGTGGGCAATCTGAATTATCTTTTCGTGAATGATGAAGAAATTCTGGAGGCGAACCGCCAGTTTGTCAACCATGATTACTATACTGACATTATTACCTTCGACTATTCGCATGGCGACCGGATCAGCGGCGACATCATGATCTCGTTGGAAACCGTAGGCAGCAATGCAGAAAAATTTGGTGTCACATATTTTCGAGAACTCCTACGCGTGATAATCCACGGAGTGCTTCATCTCGTAGGTATCAATGACAAGGGCCCCGGGGAACGGGAGATAATGGAAGCTGCCGAAAATAGAGCGCTTTCAATATATAATGATTAGTTATAAATGATGAATTGATTATAAGGGTAAGACTTATGCGGACGCATGTGCCGTGCGTTCCTGCCGGGTCAATTCTGAAATCCAAATTAAAAACGAATGTTATTTGAATATGATGTGATTGTGGTGGGTGCAGGGCATGCAGGCTGCGAGGCGGCGGTGGCTGCTGCGCGTCTTGGCTGCCAGACTCTGCTCATCACAGCGGATATGAATCGTGTGGCTCAGATGTCGTGCAATCCCGCTATAGGTGGTATCGCGAAGGGACAGATAGTTCGCGAGATAGATGCGCTTGGGGGTATGACCGGGATTATAGCCGACCGCACTGCAATCCAATTCCGGATGCTCAACAGGAGCAAGGGCCCCGCAGTGTGGTCGCCGCGTGTGCAGAGCGATCGCACACGTTTCATAGATGAATGGAGGAAAACTCTTGACGCGACGGAAAATCTGTATGTTTTCCAGGATATGGTGACGGGACTCATCATAGAGGATTCTGAATCCGGGAGCCGGGTAGAGGGTGTCGAGACTGCACTTGGCATCACATTCAAGGCCAAGAGGGTGGTGCTGACCGCCGGAACTTTCCTCAATGGACTGATGCATTTTGGACGCACCCAGATAGAGGGCGGACGTATATCCGAAGCCTCTTCACGTGGCGTTTCAGACCAGCTCCGGGAGTTGGGCGTGAATGTAGGAAGGATGAAGACCGGGACCCCGGCAAGAATCGACGGCTCTACCATTGACTATAGCAAGACAATCTCACAGTCCGGCGACGATGAATGTCTGCCAGATGGAAGCGTGAAGAGAGATTTCCACAAATTCTCTTATCTTCCCAATGTAGAGCGCCGGTTGCCTCCGCGTGACTGCTATATCGTACATACGAGTCCGGAAGTGCATCAGACCCTTCGCGACAATCTTGCCGACTCTCCTCTCTATAATGGACAGATTAAGAGCATTGGGCCTCGCTATTGTCCTTCGATAGAGACAAAGATAGTGACTTTTGCAGATAAAGAGAGCCATCAGCTTTTCCTCGAACCTGAGGGGGAAACGACTCACGAATTCTACATAAATGGTTTTTCAAGCTCGCTGCCATGGCAGGTGCAGGTAGAAGCACTGACCCAAATTCCGGCTCTTAAGAACGTACAGTTTTATCGCCCCGGATATGCCATAGAATACGACTTCTTTGATCCGACCCAAATGCGCCATACGCTTGAATCGAAAATCGTAGGGAATTTATATCTGGCCGGACAGGTGAACGGTACTACCGGTTACGAGGAAGCAGCTGCCCAGGGATTGATGGCGGGTATCAATGCGGCGAGGAGTGTGAAGGGTGAGGACCCATTGATGCTTGGACGTGATCAGGCCTATATTGGAGTGTTGATAGACGACCTCGTCACGAAGGGTGTCGACGAACCATACCGAATGTTTACGAGCCGTGCTGAGTTCCGGATACTCCTTCGCCAGGATGATGCCGACTTGCGTCTTACTCCGATAGGACATGAGATAGGGCTTGCCGATGAATACCGTTATGAGTCCATGAAGTCGAAATACAGAGAGCGGGATAGTCTCGTGGAATGGTGTGAGAACACATCCGTCAAGCCTGAAGACAAGTTGCAAACATATCTTGAGTCTGTGGGGACCGGGCGTCTGACAGGGAAGACAAAAATATCTGACTTGTTAAGGAGACCACAACTTGACTTTGAGAAATTGATTCCTTTGATTCCTGCGCTTGCCAAAAGATGTGAGGAAGTGGAAGAAGATAGGCGAGGGGAGATCATTGAGTCGGCGGAGATCTTGATAAAGTATCAGGGCTACATCGACCGTGAACGGGAATCAGCCGAGCGGATGGACCGTCTGGAGAAAGTAAGGATCCCTGATGGAATGAACTTTGAGGAAATACTTGCCATATCCACCGAAGGACGACAGAAACTTTCGCGGATCCGACCTGCCACTATCGGTCAGGCTTCTCGAATACCGGGAGTCTCTCCGGCTGATATCAATGTCCTGTTGGTGATGCTGAGAAACTGACCTTATTATTATGGTGTTAGAGTGAAATTGTTTCACGTGAAACAATGGAGATGCACTGAAGTTTAAATAATAAGGATAGAATATTGGAATTTGGATAAAAAGACCGGATTCATCGGGAATTTTGGATATTAAAGAATAAACAGTATTATTATAAATAAGAAAGAAGATATGCAGATTGAAGAATTAAAGGCTATCATCAGGGATGTGCCTGACTTCCCCTCGGTGGGAATCATGTTTCGCGACCTCACTACGATGATCAAGAATGGGGAAGCCCTGCACGTAATGGGAGACGCTCTTGCGGAGCTCTACAAAGACAAAGGTGTGACCAAGGTGGTAGGGATAGAATCCCGCGGTTTCATCGGAGGATCTATCCTTGCCGACAGACTTGGAGCCGGGTTCGTCCCCGCCCGCAAGCCGGGCAAGCTTCCGTCGGTGACGGTCAAGGCTTCCTATGCGAAGGAATACGGAGTGGACACCATAGAGCTTCACAGCGATGCCATAGGTCCGGACGATGTCGTGGTGCTTCACGATGACCTTCTCGCTACCGGAGGGACCATGAACGCCGCTTGCCAGCTTGTCAAGTCGATGAATCCGAAAAAAATCTACGTGAACTTTATTGTGGAACTCACCGAGCTTCATGGCCGCGATGTGCTTCCGGAGGATGTAGAAGTGACCTCCCTGCTGAAATATTGAAGTGTGCAGAAAAATCGTCGATGGATTATCATCCATTGGCGATTTTTTTTGTTAGGACTTTAGTGGGATTAATGGGCTTTAGGTTCTTTGAGGATTTTATGGTTGTGGGGTATTAGAAGGGAAAAGTAAAATGGAAGAGAAGGAAAAGGATATAGATAAGTCGAAGGTGGCAGAGAATCTTCTTGCCGGCACCGGGCGCGACATAAACGAGCACGGAGGGTTCAACCTCGAGATACGTTCGGACCGGACTCCCGACGACATACGCCATAACAGACCGGGTGAAAAACTGCGGGAGAAGATACTCTCGCTGCCTGATTCTCCGGGCGTCTACATGTATCTTGACAACACGGGCACTGTGATCTATGTCGGAAAAGCCAAGCGGCTTAAAAGGAGAGTGTCGTCATATTTCAACCGGCAGCACGACATCAGACGCACCAACCTTCTGGTGCGCTCCATCGTAGACATGCGCTTTATAGTGGTGCATACAGAAGAAGATGCCCTTCATTTGGAGAGCGCCATGATCAAGGAATATCAGCCCCGCTACAATGTGCTTCTCAAGGACGATAAATCGTATCCTTGGATAGTCGTCACAAAGGAAGATTTCCCGCGGGTCTTCATGACTCGCGAGAAGGGATTGGGCGCGAAATACTACGGACCCTACTCCAATGTGCAATCGGCAAAGGTGGTGCTACAGCTTATCCGCGACATTTTCCCGCTGCGCAGTTGCCGGCATATCCTTGATGAAAAGGGGATAGCCCGGGGCAAATATTCACTCTGCCTCGACTACCATATAAAGAAATGTGGAGGCCCTTGCCGGGGATTCATGAACAGGGACCAGTATGAAGAATATGTATCGCGTGTACGAGCCATTCTGCGCGGGGAGACCGTAGAGCTCGAAAAGTATTTGCTTGAGGAGATGGGGCGGCTAAGCGCAGACTGGAAGTTTGAGCAGGCGCAGGAAGTGAAGGAGAAATATGAAGCTGTGAGGCGCTACAACGCCAAGAGCGTCGTGGCCAAGACCGATATGGCAGAACTCGACATCTTTGGATTTGTAGCCAGTGATGATGAGGACGCTGCCGTCATCAACTTCATGCATCTGCACAACGGCGCCGTAATCCAGAGCATCAACCTCGAATACAAGCGTTGTTCCGCCTCTACTAAAGAGGAACTCCTATCAATGGCCATAGCGGAAGTGGGGCGGAGGTTTGAACGTGAATTCACCGATGTAATCGTGCCTTTCCTTCCTGATGTGGAGTTTGAGAAGGTGCGGTTTACAGTGCCTCAGCGGGGTGATATGAAGAAAGTGCTTGATGTGGCGGTCAAGAACGCCAACCAGTATCTCAAAGACAAAGAGAAGCAAGCAGAGGCCCTCGATCCGGAACGGAGTGTAGATAAACTAATGGAGACAATGAAGCGTGATTTCCGGCTCGAGGTGCAACCGAGGCACATAGAATGTTTCGACAACTCCAATATACAGGGTACGAATCCTGTGGCCAGTTGTGTTGTGTTCCGCAATGGCAAACCGTCCAAGCGAGACTACCGCCACTTCATCATAAAGACGGTAGTGGGGGCCGACGACTTTGCATCGATGAAAGAGGTGCTTCATCGCCGCTACACACGCATGATGGCCGAAGGAGAGAAATTGCCGGACATGGTGGTGGTCGACGGCGGCAAAGGACAGCTCAGCGCAGCGGTAGAAGCTTTCGATGAAATGGGGATAAGGGGAGAGGTGGCGCTCGTAGGCATCGCCAAGAGGCTTGAGGAAATATACTTTCCTGGAGACTCGCTGCCGCTTTACATCAACAAGACAAGCCCGAGCCTTCGGGTCATCCAAGCTATGCGCGACGAGGCACACCGCTTCGGCATCACGCACCACCGCGACCGCCGTTCGAAGGGGCAGACCGTCAGCGAGCTTGACAGCATCAAGGGAGTGGGACCTGCTACCAAGACTGCGTTGATAAAGCACTTCAAGAGCGTAAAGCGTATAAAGGAGGCGAGTCTCGACGATATAGTGGGGGCTATAGGGAAGGCCAAAGGTGTGCTCGTCTATGATCATTTTCATCCGCAGGGTTGTTAGGTTGTGGAGTTGTTAGGTTGTGGGGGTTGTGGGGTTGTGGAGTTGTTGGATTGGGGAGCAAATTGAGACGGGATTGTGAATTAAGCAGTGTGAATGATGGATTATTTAAATTTTATTATTAACTTTGCATTCCGGTAGGGATAGGATGGGGTGGAAGAATGATAAATCCGGACAGATATCTTTGGAAACAATGACAATGGAGCCCATCATACCACCAGTGGAGCGAGACGCCATAGAGAGGGAACTCACCCCGGAGCGTTTCCTCCGGCATACGAACAAAGGCGACAACTATCTTTACGTTGTCGACGCCCACAATGCGCCCAATACGATGCTTGAGATAGGGCGTCTTCGTGAGGACGCTTTCCGTCAGGCCGGAGGAGGAACGGGACAGCCATACGATATAGATGAGTTTGATACCATGCCTGAGCCATGCCGGCAACTCATCGTCTGGGATCCTCAAGCCAGGGAAATCCTTGGAGGCTATCGCTTCATCACCGGCGACAAGATAGACATGTCGACCGGTACGCCACGTATCGCTACAGCGCATCTTTTCAGATTCTCAGACCGTTTCCTTAAGGAGATTCTTCCTGAAACCCTTGAGTTGGGACGTTCGTTTGTGTCGGTGGGGTATCAGAGCAGCAAGGCAGGGACGAAGGCCCTTTTTGCTCTTGACAATCTTTGGGACGGGCTTGGAGCCCTTACAGTGGTGTATCCCCACATAAAGTACCTGTTTGGAAAGGTCACCATGTATCCGGCATTCGGGCGTGAAAATCTCGACCTCATCCTCGGGTTCCTGAACAAGCATTTCCCCGATGCTGAAGAACTCGTAAGGCCTCTTCGCCCGCTTTCCACGAGTGCAATGTCACCGGAGATACAAAACAAGTTTTCGGGCGACAGCTACAAGGAAGACTACAAGATACTCAACCGCCTCATCAGGGAGAAGGGTCTCAACATACCTCCCCTTGTCAACGCCTACATGAGTCTTTCGCCTACCATGCGTATGTTTGGGACGGCGGTCAACGATGAATTCGGAGACGTAGAAGAAAGCGGCATCTTCCTTACTATATCAGAGATACTGCAGGAAAAGAAGAAGCGGCACATAGATACTTATAAACGGGAAACGAAAAAAGAAGAAATAGGAAATGAATAAAGTACTCGTCACAGGAGCAGACGGCTTCATCGGCTCGCATCTCACGCAGGCACTCCTTGCTGAGGGGTGCGAGGTAAGGGCGCTGGCACAGTACAATTCCTTCAACAATTGGGGATGGCTTGAAGATATACATCATCCCGGTCTTGAAGTAGTCACCGGTGATGTGCGCGATCCGAACTACTGCCGCCATATTGTGAAAGGGGTAGACACGGTGTTTCATTTAGCCGCACTAATAGCCATACCATACAGCTATGTGGCTCCCGATTCGTATGTGGACACCAACGTCAAGGGCACACTCAACATCTGCCAGGCCGTAAGGGACGAAGGCGTAGGGCGCCTGCTTGTGACATCTACCTCGGAGGTCTACGGAACGGCAAAATATGTACCAATCGACGAGAAGCATCCCAAGCAGCCACAGTCGCCCTATTCCGCCTCCAAGATTGGAGCCGATGCCATAGCCTTGAGTTTCCACAATGCCTTCGAGACCCCGGTCACCATAGTCAGACCTTTCAATACCTACGGCCCGCGCCAGTCGGCCCGCGCCATCATCCCGACAATCATCACCCAGATAGCAGCCGGGGAGAGGGAGATAAAGGTAGGCGACCTCACTCCGACGCGCGACTTCAACTATGTAGCCGACACAGCCGCGGGATTTATCGCTTTGGCAAAATGCCCGGAAGCCATAGGCATGGAGGTGAATATAGCTACGGGAAAGGAAGTAAGCATGGCCGATACGTTGCAGACAATAGCCCGGCTAATGGATGCCGACGTGAAATGGGTGACTGATCCGCAGCGTCTGCGTCCCGGGGGGAGCGAGGTGTTCAGGCTTCTCGGCGACAATACCCTCATCACCAGTCTGACCGACTGGCATCCACGCTACACTCTTGAGGAAGGACTAAGCAAGACGATAGAATGGTTTTCTGACCCAACAAATCTCAGTAAATATAAAACAGGAATCTATAACGTATGAAGAAGATAAATATAATGATGCTCGGTGGAGCCCGCCGGGTATCGATGGCAGAACTGTTTAAACGTAGCGGCGAAAGAATCGGACGGGAGGTCAATATCATCAGCTATGAGCTTCTCGAGCAGGTGCCGATCGCGCTCGTAGGGAAGGTAATAGTCGGCCTAAGATGGAGCGACCCCAATGTAGTGGCCGATATTGTCAAGGTGGCCAAGGAATATGAGGTAGACATCATCCTTCCTTTTGTCGACGGTGCGATAGAGATAGCCTCAAAAGTGCGTCATTATCTGCCGGGCGTCTTCATACCGGTAGGTGACTTCGAGACGAGCCGCACCATGTTTGACAAGGTAGAGGCAGCGAAGGCTTTTGAGAAAGCCGGGATTCCTATTCCGAAGACTTATACCGCCATCAATGCCAAGATGCCGGCCATTGCCAAACCAAGGAAAGGATCAGCATCGAGGGGTATCAAAATCTTCCACACACTCGACGAACTTATGCAGCTTGAGAATCTGAGTGACTATCTCGTGCAGGAATATCTTGAGAACAAGGATGAGTATACGGTAGACTGCTACGTATCGCAGAAGGGTGAGATACTCACCGTAGTGCCTCGCGTGCGTCTGGAGGTAATGGGTGGAGAAGTGACGCGCACGATCACTTGCCGCAATACGATGCTTGACAAGCTGAGTCGCCAGGTGATAGAGACATTCGGTCTGCGAGGCCCCGTCACCCTGCAGTTTCTGCACGACCTTGACCGCAACCGCTATCTGCTTATGGAGGTCAATCCGCGGCTTGGAGGTGGCGTAGTCTGTTCGATCTATGCCGGTGCCCCGATCACCGACTACATAATCGACGAATCGCGTGGCATCACGTTGCAGCCCTGCGACGACTGGGCCTACAATACTCTCATGGCTCGCTATCAGAAAGAGGCTATCTTCTATGAATCATGATTCCCTTGGAGTAGCATAAGACCTTGATCAGCCATAGACGGATGATTTTTTGCGGAAAAAAGTTGCAAATCTAAGGTTATTTGTGTAACTTTGGCCTCCAAATACCCTAAAATCTGCGCCGTGGTGTGGATTGAAGAGTGTAATGTATTGATAATCCGAAATTTAGTTAGTTTTTTTATACACATGATCATGAAAAAGACATTAGTTTATCTTTCATTGGGAGCAATGGTCCTGACGATGGGATCCTGCTCCAAGAAGGTGAGTGATTTCGCTTCGGAGTATTTCACCACCAACCCGACCCCGCTGGAGACAGTAGGCGAAACAGTACCGG
>CAYSMP010000091.1:0-15783 GCA_964432215.1 uncultured Sangeribacter sp. | reverse complement strand
TGTCGCAGTTGCCGCAATTGTCATTTTCATAGTTCTCGCCGAAATAATGCAGGAGTATGCGTCGGCGGCAGACCGACGACTCGGCATAAGCGGCAGTCTCAGCGAGGAGCTGCCTCCCGATCTCCTGTTCGGCCGGGGTTTTGGAGAGCATAAGTTTGTCGAGTTTCTGAAGGTCTTTCCGAGAGTAGAAAGCGATGCAATGCCCTTCCCCGCCGTCACGTCCGGCCCTGCCAGTCTCCTGATAGTAGCCTTCGAGGCTCTTGGGGATGTCGTAGTGTATCACGTATCTGACATCGGGCTTGTCTATACCCATGCCAAATGCGATGGTAGCCACGATGACGTCTACCTTCTCATGCAGGAAGGCATCCTGGTTCTCGCTTCTTACGGCCGCCTCCATGCCTGCATGGTAAGGAAGGGCCCGGATATTATTGACCTTCAGAAGCTCCGCCATCTCTTCCACTTTCTTTCTGCTCAGGCAGTAGATAATGCCGCTTTTTCCTTTCTGCTGCTTGACGTAGCGGATGATGTTGGCGTCGATGTCTTTTGTCTTAGGTCTTACTTCATAATAAAGATTTTCTCTGTTGAAACTTGATTTAAAAACCTTTGCCTCAAGCATCCCGAGGTTTTTCTGGATATCGTGCTGCACTTTTGGTGTGGCGGTTGCAGTCAGCGCTATCACCGGGCGGTTGCCAACCCTGGAGATGATCGGGCGTATCTTCCTATATTCCGGACGGAAGTCATGCCCCCACTCCGAAATACAGTGCGCTTCATCTACAGCAAAGAATGAAATCTTGACGCTGCGCAGAAACTCTACATTCTCATCTTTCGTCAGCGACTCTGGGGCTACATAAAGGAGCTTGGTGCGCCCTTCAGCGACATCTTTTTTCACGCTTTCGATAGCGGCCCGCGATAGTGTCGAATTCAAGAAATGAGCCACTCCGTCGTTTTCGGCGAAGTTCCTGATAGCGTCTACCTGATTCTTCATCAGCGCTATGAGAGGAGAAATCACAATGGCAGTCCCATCCGACATAAGTGCCGGCAGCTGATAGCATAGAGATTTTCCACCACCCGTAGGCATGAGCACGAAGACATCCTCGCCACTTAGTAGCGACTGGATTATCTCTTGCTGCTGACCTTTGAAGGTGCTGAATCCAAAATGTAGCTTCAGGGCTTTCCTGAGGATTTCGGGGTCTGTCATTGTCGTTAAGGATTGAGGAGCGGACGAGCCGCTTTGTGTTACATACACAAAATTACAGATTTTTTTTGACTCTGCAAATATTTTCCTCAAAAAATCCTATGTTTTTTATTTTATACCCTTATCCCGGCTCTTCGGGAACATCTTTCGCATTCGCAAGATAGCATTGTCGACAGGTCCTGCGCATATTACTATTGTAGTTGCTACCACTATAAGCACACCACCTATAATATCTTGAGCAGTAAGCACCTGACCTAATACCAACACACTTAACACTACTGCAGATACCGGCTCAAGTGCACCTAAGATAGCCGTAGGCGTCGAACCTATGAGCTGGATTGCCCTCGTGGTGCATGCCAAAGAAATAATCGTAGGTATAACTGCCAAGGCGAGCAGGTTGAGCCATCCCCAATGCTGCTCAGGAAGCGTAAGGGTGCTTCCGCAGCAGATCATGGCTATATAGACAAAGCTTCCCCAACCGAGCACATAGAAGAGCAACTTGGTAGTAGGGATGGCACTGACACTTTTCGAGACATTGACCATGACTATATATAGAGCATACGTGAGTGCTGAAATCATCACCAACAGGCATCCAAAAGTGCTGATAGTGTTGTCACCTTGAGGTTTCATCAGGAGCAAGAGTCCCGCACCCATGACTACGAGGCAAATGACGGTTGACACACTGAATTTTTCATGAAAGAACATAATCATCATCACAGCTACCATCACCGGATAGACAAAAAGAAGAGTAGATGCAACACCGGAATTCATGTAGTTGTAGCTTTCGAAGAGTGTAAGCGACGACAGGGCCATCAGCACTCCAAGTATCATTGTAGGCACTATCTGGTCTTTTTTAAGCGAAAACGATTTTCCCCTTACCGCCATCAGCAATGCAAGTAAGGGAAGCCCCATGAGATAGCGGAAGAGAAGCACCGACACAGGATTCATGCCATGCCCATAAAGAGGCACTGCAAATGCCGGATTCGTTCCGTAGGCTGCTGCGGCCAATGCAGCCAATCCATATCCCTTTATTTTACCTAATTTCATAATTCTTTTTTTAATTCATAATGCATAATTTATTAGACCAGTCAACATTAAATGTTTATTATTTAACAATCAACATTTAGACTAAAAGAGCCACCGCGATGCCTCCAAATATAAGCAGGAAGTTGCTGACCGCATAGGTGACTGTATAGCCCATTGCCGGCAGTGTACTGTCGAGATTGTCTTGAATCGCACCCAATGCTGCCACTGCATTTCGTCCGCCGGCTACGCATCCCAGCGTCACTGCGATAGGGAACCGGAAGATATAGTGTCCGATGAAGATTGAGATGATAAGTGGAATTGCAGTGCAAGCAAGCCCGACGAAGAAAAGTCCTATACCTGCCTCTTTTAGTCCGGAAATGAATGTCGGACCTGCAGCGAGGCCCACAATGGCTATAAACAGGCAAAGACCTACATTGTCGAGCACCCAGACCACTGACGAAGGTATCCGGCCAAGGGTAGGCTTACGGTTGCGAAGCCATCCGAAGAAAAGTCCCGACAAAAGGGCGCCCCCACTGGTGGTAAGAGAAATTGGCACACCCTTGAAGTGGACACAAAGTGCACCTATCAGACATCCTATCGCTACGCCAAAGCTTAGGAATGCCACGTCGGTTGTCTCAGTCTTTCGATCCGGATATCCAATTTCACCGACAGCTTCCGCTACGTCTTTCTGCAGCCCTACGAGTGTAAGCACATCTCCTGCCTCAAGCACTGTTCGGCTATGTAGAGGAATTTTCACATCGTCCCTTACAAGGCTCTTCACCATTACACCGCTCATATAGTCTGCCTTGCGAAGTGCGCCAAACGTCATTCCGGCTGCACCATTCTTTGAGACTGTGACCGGAAGGTTTTCAGCTTCGAAGTTGAGCAATTCATGGTCTACTACTTCCTGCCCAATGATTCCGGCTTCGTTGACTACCGTCTCACGGCGACCCCCAATGACTATGATGTCGCCACGACGCACTTTGACGTCCGGCTCCACGTCTACGACTTCTCCACCAACGCGCAGACGCTCCACGAAAAGACGATGGCCCAGTCCGGCGAGCGCCTCCTCTATCTCTGAGACTGTCCGTGGACGCCTGAAGAAACTCGACTCTGCCTTATAAGCCCTGAATGATACAGGACGATTGGCTACTATAAGACCCGGTTGGGCTGCAAATTCTCCCTCTTCCATCTCCGACTCAATATCTGCAATCTGCTGTTTCGCCTTGTCGATACCTCCACAAAGCTTCGGTCCGAGATTAGCCACTATCCAGGCTGCACCTATCGTGCCGAATATGTAAGTGACTGCATAAGCTGATGGTATCATTCCAATAAGCGATTTCTTCACCTCAGGATCTATCTTCATAGAGGATATAATGTCTGATCCTACACCTATGGAAGCAGAGATAGTCTGCGATCCGGCGAAGAGACCTATGGCCGTACCCGTATTGTATCCCATCAGTCGGGCTGCAACGATACATACAATTATGCAGATGATGCACTCCACTACAGCAAACAGCATCTGCTTAACTCCATCTCCTTTCAGCCCCCTGAAGAACTGAGGACCGACCCTGTAGCCGATTGCGAAGAGGAATAGAAGGAAACTTACGGTCTTCAATGGTTCAGCTATAGGAATATCAAGCTGCCCAATGAGCACCCCGACAAGCAACGTCGCTGTAACGGGTCCGAGAGAGAAGTTTTTTATCTTCAGCCCTCCAAGCCAAAATCCTATTCCTAAGGTCAGGAATAGGGGTATAGTAGGATTCTCCCGAAAGAGACTTATAATGTATTCAATCATAGTATTAATTATTTAAATTTCGCAAAACCAATTCAAGGGTTTAATAACCCCATAACCTTATAACCTTCGACTTTCGCAAGCAAAAGTCGAATTAATCAAGATGCAACGCCTCCCTGAAGCGTCTCACCGTAGCTATGTCGCCGGAATATTTGCCATGGTCTTCGCTAAGCTTGCAGGTATCGCAGAAGAAAGGCCAGGATTCAGTTATCTTCACAGCAAGAAGCTTTATGACTATATTCATTGGCCGTATCCCCGGGAAGTCGTTTGTGAAATGAGTGCCTATCCCGAAAGATGGTATGCATTTGTCTTGGGCATACTTTTGCAACTCTATGGCTTCGTCTGTATTAAGGCCGTTGCTGAATATGACCTGTTTGGTTTTAGGATCAATATTGAGGGATCGGTATTTCTCACATATAAGATCAAGTTGCTCATGATTCTCACCGCTATCTACGCGCAACCCTTTGAACATGTTGGCATAATCTTCCGAGAAGTTCAAGCTGAAGATACGCCAGCCGTATGTATCGTATAGGAAAGTGCCAAGAGCTCCACGGTAAGTATTCGACCATACTTTCATCGCAAGATGATTTGCCATCTGCGGACCATACATTCCGGCTATGGCGCTTATCATCTCATGGGCCATGGTTCCAATAGGCATCACGTCGTATTTCATTGCGAAGTAGACATTGCTGGTGCCAACAAATCGTCCTGGATACTCAGTATCCCTGTCGCATTCGGCCATTGCCCTGACTACTGTATCCTGAGCTTTAAACGAAGCTCTGCGACGAGTGCCCATATCGCTGAATGAACACCCGGCCTGCAGCAACCTCTCCCCTTTTGTATACGTTTGGTCGTAATAAGCTTCGTAATCAAGGGCATCGGATTGGCCGGTCATTATATAATAAAGCTCGGAGATGATGGCAAGCACTTTGACTTCAAGAAGAATTGTATCACTCCAGTTTCCCTCAAAATCTACAGATAGATGCCCATCTTCATCCTGACTTATATTGACCCAGCGGCTATCATAGCGAAAACCTTTGAGGAATGTATAAAACCAATCAGGTATGTAATAGCACTTCCTGCGCATGAAGGCCACTTCTTCGTCGGTTATGACCAAGTTCTCCAGAAGTTTTATCTGATTGCGGAGTTCGTCGGCGAAACCGGCGGGATATACAGTATTGTTTCGGTCGATGAAGCGGTAGCGCACCTGGGTGCGTGGATAGTTGTCTATCACCGCGCAACACATGGTGAACTTATACAAGTCATCGTCAGTGAAATGATTGATTATCTGGCGCATACTTATTTTAATTGAATATTGAGAATTAAAATTCTCAGGAGATTGTGGAATCGAGGATTTAATAAATCCTAACAATTAAACTGATAAGTTACCAAATTGTTTATACGAATCAGCGTATAAGCACCTTTTTTGTTGTGCCGTCTTTCATCCTGATTATATTGACACCTTTGACCGGACTATTGTGTCGGCCTCCGAAAAGATCATAATACACTGATTCTTCTCCCGTATCCGTCATAATGGCTTCAACCCCATTATAACCTTCTTCTCCATAATACCCTTTTACGATGGCATCTACCAGATCTTGCTGATTAAATTCGGGCACACTCCTGTGTTCTCCATCGGAAAGGTCCATCCAATAGAATGTGGCAATTCCGTTGCTCTTGGCCTGCTCTACGAAATCGCGTGAGAATGCCAAGACATCTGAACGGCGGTCCTTATAGTCATCGCCGTTGCTTGTGCCCCACTCACCGATAATGACGGGGGCTCCCTTTGACACGAGATGCTTCTTCACTGCATCCATGATATCGCTGACACTTTTCTTTGCACTGTTGAGTCCATTCGCTATGTATGGATAGCTATGAACTTCGAAGATTATGTGTCCATCTACCTTGTCTTCCGGCAATTTCATCTCTTTCAGTGGATCCTGAAGATGGGCATTCCAGTTTCCATCGCCGCAGCAAGCGCCGTAGGTGGTGACTATAAGGTTTCGCTCAGCATTGTTGCCCCCCGTAGCACGCACAGCATTCACAAAACTCTGTGCATAGCTATTGATGGCATTGTAGGCAGACTTAGCGACCGATGCATTGTAGTTGCCAGGTGCGCCAAACGATGAGAAGCACCACGAGTCGTAAGAATCAAGCATCTCGTTGTATCCCTCAAAGAGAAGCTTGCCATCGTAATCCTTAAACTCTTCAGCTATCTGGGTCCACACTGCTTCGAATCGATCTCTCTGTTCTTCATATTCTTTTTCTCCGGCCACAAGCCACGCTGTGCTGGCAGCTCCTGTGTCGTGATGGATGTTGAGTATGCAATACATATCTTGGCTGATTACATAGTCTACTATCTCATGCACTCGCTTCATCCAGTCAATTTGAATCTTTGTGCCGATAGGATCCTTGACAGGGTCCCAGGTCAGGCCACCGTCAAACTTCGCCTCCATATGAGGATACCACGTCACGGGCACGCGAATGGCGTTAAAACCTGCATCTTTAAACATCTTGAAAAGTTCAGGTTTTGTGACAGGCTGTCCCCAAGCTGTCTCATAGTCGGACACACGCCGTTGGCTCCATTTTTCTATCCACATATTGCTGACATCTCCTGAATTGCTATCGAGAGTATTCCCAAGATTCCATCCGATTCGCATGTTGCCCACTGCTTCTTCTGCAGTCTCGATATTCTGAGCGAAAATTGCTCCACCTGACAGTACGAGCAGAGCTGACATAAGGCTATTTCTTATCATAAGCATATTAGTTTCTCATTAAAATGGTTATAAATTAAGTAGTTTAATCTTATTTTTTATTAATGTCAAGTTTTGGCCCGTCATCTTAGTTTCTCAAGGGAACTCGCCGATTTTCATTCGAGTGGATTTTTCTTCATGATGAAGTAAAATACGCCTAAAAGATAGCGGAAGATTAATAAAAGAATCTTGGTTTTCAACTCTTCATTTTATTTTGGAATTCGAAATAAGTTTAAACAACTTCATAAGATTGTTTTCGAAATTTTTCGATGCAAAAATAGTAAATTTATTTAATTTTTGCAAGCATCTTTTTTAATTGAATTTGCATATATCGAATTTAAACAGTATATTTGCAAAAATTATACTGTTTAACCCTATCATCATGAAAAGAATCAACTTAGCACTGCTCGGACTTTCACTTCTCCCGCTCCCGGCTGTCGCCTGGGACGCTCCCACTATGGGATGGAGCTCATGGAATGCTTTCGGTCACCGGATAAATGAAGACATCATTCGCTCTCAGGCTGACGCTTTGGTGGCAACCGGACTGCGCGATGCTGGATTCATATATGTCAATATCGACGACGGAGCCTGGTGCGGACGCGATGCGGAAGGGCACCTTGTGATCCACCCAACGCGTTTTCCAAATGGACTAAAGCCTTTGATCGACCATATTCATGCCTCAGGACTTAAAGCCGGCACATACTCTGATGCCGGGCATAACACCTGCGCTTCATATTACGGAGGCGACAGCGACGGCATCGGAACCGGTCTATACGAACATGATGAGGAGGATGCCGCTTTCCTTTTCGGAGATCTCGGATTTGATTTTATAAAGGTAGATTTTTGTGGAGGAGATGCTCCTCAAAATTCAGAACGCCTTGAACTTGACGAAAGAGAGCGGTATACGGCCATATCCAACGCCATAAGAGGGACAGGAAGGACGGATGTGCGCTACAACGTATGCCGATGGGCCTATCCCGGCACCTGGGTTGAGGATATCGCTACATCATGGCGAATGTCGCAGGATATAAATCTCAGCTGGGAGTCTGTGAAAGATATCATCCATCAAAATCTGTATCTCTCGGCTTATGCCACCAAAGGACGATTCAATGATATGGATATGCTCGAGGTAGGACGTGGATTGACAAAAGAAGAAGACAAGACCCACTTCGGAATGTGGTGTATGATGAGTTCTCCCCTACTTATCGGTTGCGACCTAAGGGAGATTGATAAGTCAGCAATCGATCTCCTTTCAAATCCTGAACTCGTCGCGCTCAATCAAGATCCTCTCGCATTGCAGGCTATTGTAGCAAAAAGGGTCAAAGGAGGATATGTACTTGTCAAGGATATCGACCTACTACGCAGTAATACTCGGGCGGTGGCTTTCTACAACCCAACAGATGCCGCTCTCGAAATGAGTGTTGATTTCTTTGATATAGATCTTGGCGAGGAGGCCGATGTGCGCGATATTTTTGAGAAAAAGGATCTGGGACATTTCCAAAGTAAGCTTAGTGTTTCAGTTCCTCCGCACGCCACCCGTATATATAAGGTATCGTCAGACCGCAGACTTGAACGACGACTCTATGAAGCTGAGACCGCTTATATAAAGGCGTATCAAGAAATCGACAACCATCAGGCGGTGAAGTCAGGAATATATGAAGAAAGTGAAATATGTTCAGGTGGCGCAAAAGCTTCTTGGTTGGGTGCGAGAGCAGACAATTCCCTGTCATGGAGGGATGTATGGTCGGAAGAAGGAGGCCAATATGATATGACGATACATTACATCTCCGGGGAAGACAGAAAGATAAATGTTTCTGTCAACGGAACAAGCATAGAGACAGTCACCGCAAATTCCGGTGGTTGGAACGTTCTCTCATCTGTGACGCTCAAGGTAAATCTTAATAAGGGAGAAAATGTGATAACTCTTTCAAACCCCGATAATTGGATGCCGGATATAGACTGCATGACCATCACTCGCGAGGGGGATCTTGAACTTTGTCGCCACAGACACAGCCAAGCTCTAACAGAAGTGGCTTCTATCGATATTTCTTCTCTTCCTGAGAAAATGAGCGATAGTTTCAATGCCATGATCTCTAAATATTCTTCACCTGAAGAGTCGCAGAAGGGCTACGACGAGGCTACGGCGGCGCTTAACGCACTTGCCGCTAAGATCTACGAGGCGATGTCTGCTTTTGGTTCTTACAATATGGCTTTGACAAAAGCCGAAGAAAACATAGCAGCGTCCGAATCGTCTGACGCCCTGGATATATTAAGGGCTGACACCGACCTGATAGCCAATAAGGTCGAGAATGCAGATAATCCCACTGTTTTCACCTGGGCTGCCTCAGAATTATATTCTGCCATAAAGACTTATCTTTCTGACTCAAGAGCTATTTTGAAAAAGGGTGAAAGCTGGGATATGACATGCTTCATCGAAAACCCTGGGTTTGATTCCAATACAAATGGATGGTATGGATCGCCCGTATGGGGAAGTCATGTAGCTGAATATTGGAACCGTACATTCAGCACCGGCCAGACAGTAAGAGGACTTCGAAACGGAAATTATACCCTGTCCGTGCAGGCTCTTTACCGCACTGGCTCCAACGACGGAGGCAATCGCTATAGAGAAGGCAAAGAGAGGATACCGGCTCTTTTCTCCGGCAATGGATATGCATTGCCTGTTGCATCAATATATACACATCCCCTTTCAGAAACTCCGGAACTGGAGGAGCAACTAAATGGTACACACGAACTCAGAGGATATGTCAACTCCATGCACGGAGCAGAGATGGCATTTGAGTATGGGCTCTATCATAACGAAGTGGATGTTAAGGTGACTGACAACACCCTTCTCATATCCATAGAGTCGGAGGAAGCTGAAGGTGACTGTTGGTGCTGTTTTGATAACTTCGCACTCACCTACCATGGACCTGATGATTTAGCAGTCGGCATCAACACTGATGATTCCATCCGGGTGGATGTCTACACTCCTTCAGGCATCTGCGTAGCAAGAGGCATAACGCGTGGAGAGCTGTCATCGCTTCCGGGAGGTATATACATCGCAAATGGGGATAAAATAATAATCCGCTGATCCTCTACTTCCAACTCAAGTTTCCATATTAATCAAAACACGGCTCTTTCATTCAAATCTAAGAGTCGTGTTTTTCTTTAGATAATCTGAGAGGCTGCTCTAAAAGTTGAAACATTGCAACATAATTTTCAAAAAAATGTCCATCTCAAGTTGAAACATTACAGATATTCGGATTTTGCAAAAAAATGTTGCACCTTTGCAATATCAAAGATAACCCAAACTTAATAGAAAATGCTTTTCGTGTCACCGCGTGTCGGCACTAACTTACTATTAAGCAAAAACACTTACCAACTGGCGCGCGGTGACACTTTTATTTGGGCCATTCAGGACTGTCCTTGCTTTCGCTGAGCACATCCATTCTTTAGCTGGAACAGAATCGAGTTAACAATCTCTATCAAATCAAATTTTGTTGTAAAACCTCTTTTTGCTACCAAAAGATATGGCACAATCCAATTTTTTATTGTATTTTTGTCGAGTACAGTGTATTCCGATATTCGTGCAGTCGTAGGCAACGGCCTATCCCTATGCTCTTCAGGAGCTCAAGATGGGCGGAAGCGGTGCAAAAAGACTATCTCACTTCAAAAAGGAAGGTAAAAAACTAAATAAGCTTATACAATACAAACATTCTAATTATGAAACCACTATACACTCCAGAAAAAATTGAGAAACTATCCGAAAACGATATTTTTGTCTTCGGCAGTAATCCTTCTGGTTATCATACGGGCGGAGCTGCTAAGATCGCCTTGAAAAAATTCAATGCCAAATATGGACAAAGCGAAGGACTCCAAGGACAATCTTACGCTATACCTACTATTTTCCCGGAAGTGGACATGATAAGGCCACACGTTGATAAATTCATCCTGTTTGCAAAGAAGCATCCTGAACTTACTTTTCTTGTTACGCCCATAGGATGTGGCAATGCCGGATATACATCATACGATATCGCACCTCTCTTTACTGATGCATATGAACTGGAAAATGTGATTCTTCCGGAAAGTTTTGTAAACGTGATTTTAAATCAACCTCGTTTCATGGACAATCCACTCAATTCTTGGGATAGCCAAAGAGATTTCATCAACTTGAAGGAATCTCTGGAAAAATCCGTTTCACTCAAAAATGATGAAATTAGAAATATTTTCATCCGGACTTTTCATAACACCGTGCAGATCGTAAATTCCGGATTTTATATCACAGAGAAAGGAAAATTCGTGAAATTACCTTATAATAAAACAAAAATCGATCGAACAGTGCTCTATGAAAATGAGTTCTCTGTCGATCATGTTCCTTCGTTAGATCAGGCTACAGTCGTTGAGATTACAGAAAGAGACTGTCTTAAGGAAGCTGTACGGCTTACACAAGAAGGATATTATCCTGCTGTGCTGAATATGGCAAACCGTCAGAATCCGGGAGGCGGAGTCCTACATGGTTCAAGAGCTCAGGAAGAGAGTATCTTCAGAAGAACAGATCTTTTCAAGTCGCTTTACCAATTCTGTCCTTATGCCGAGAATTTCGGTGTCAGGAAAGCTGATCAACAGTATCCTCTTGATCGCAATTTTGGTGGAGTATATTCTCCGGACGTAATCTTGTTCAGAGATTCCGAAAAAAATGGATGCAGGCTTCTTAACACAACGGAATATATTTCCGTAATTACTGTAGCTGCGATGAATCGACCAGAACTAACATCTTCTATGGAAATAAGCTCCCATCTGATAGACGGAGTTAAAAATAAGGTGCGAACTATTTTCAGAATAGCACTCCGCCACCGCCACGATTCACTCATTTTAGGAGCATGGGGCTGTGGAGCTTTTAGGAATCCACCAAAACATATTGCTTCTCTTTTCCATGAGGTGATGAATGAAAAAGAATTCAAGAATAAATTCAGAAAGATTGTCTTCGCAATAATTGAAGACCACAATTCAAGAAAAGCACATAATCCGGATGGGAATGTTCTTCCCTTCCAAAAAGAGTTCTGTTAATTATTCCGTTTTCCCTCTCTCCTACAATTATGTTAATAATTTCTCTGAAGTTCAATCTCTACAATAAGTAGCTCGCAAAAATTAATGATATGATAAATGTGAGATAATCTTGAGGCAGCTTTGCTGTGTCGTTTAATTTTTGTGAGCTACTCTGACCTTACCGTCAGGATCATAGCGGTCGGCCCATTTGTCGTACTCGCTATAGAGATAGGAGGGATAATTGTTATACCAGCTGTATCCAGTCCTCCTCTTCTGCCCTATCTCTTCAAGACTCTTACGGGGAATGCCATCACGGTCGCATACAAAAATCTCGCAGTTTTCGAGGTCATAGAATCGTCCCCAAATTGGTTCGGCTTCAGCATCGGCCACCAGACGAGTATTAGCTTCAGGAGTTTTGGGAGTACCGGTACGCTCCACTCGGAAACCTGTCAATTTGTTTGCATCAAACCATTTCATTGCGCCATGTACCGCAGCCTTAACCCGAGCGTCAGGATTGGGAAGCTGCATGAGCAGGCTTACGATCTGGGCGCTTTCTTGTGAACAAAAGGATGGCAGCTCGTAGGAGCGAGCGGGAGCCGGAGCAAACGTCTCCCGATCATGCTGCTGGCACCATACGGTCGGCTGACCGTCAACACGTATCTGGGTAGCAAGGATACATTCGATTCCTTTGTCGAAAGCTGTTTGGGCCCGATGGCGCGTATCCTCATCAACAAGGTAACCATCATATGGAGCTGCCTCTTCCGCTATATCGCGAAGCATAGCTAACGTGCTGACCATCGCGCCGTCGTTGTAGGTGATATGAATCTGATAACCCTGAGGGTTTGGCCAAAATTGAGGCCACCCGCCATTGTCGTATTGGCCTGAAAGCAGATAGTCTACTCCGGCGTTGAAAGCAGCCCGGTATCTTGGATCTTGAGTGGTCTGAAACATATGGGCTACAAATGTCATTTGCGTGGTGGTAGCCGAATTGTCTGTAGTGGAATCATCAGTCCGGCTGCGCTGGGAACGCACTTCCTCCAGTTCTTCGGCCGAATGATGACGGCACATGTCGATATTCTTTGGCCAACCACCTGTAACGCGCTGATAGGCCAACACCTGTTCTCCGATGCGTGAGGCTTCAGATGAAGTAAGAAACTCCTTGTCGCTCCTGCGCAGTATATCTATCGGGCGTACTGCATACGCAATCGCCGGAATAATCGCCAGCCCTAATATAGCCAGCACTCTATATAATCTATTCATTTGGAAGAAGACTTATTTATAAAATAAATACCGATGAAAATCAAGGCTGTGGCGAGTGCTTTGCCCCAACCGAAGTCGCCAACCGACATCATCACTGCCACAACTGCAGCAAATACCGGCTGCAGATAACTATAGGCACTGACTACAGTAGGCTTCAGACTACGCTGAGCAAGTGGAATCATCAGGTATCCAAAAAATGTCGGAATAGTGATGATGAAAGCCAGTCCGGCCCATACCTCACCAGGCAAAGTGGTAAAATCAATTTTCAGCATATCCGGAATGCAAAGCGGCACGTATGTAGCCACCGAAATGAAAAACATCCATTTCATAAGCGTATAAGGGGAATACTTCTTGATGATACTCTCAAAACCAACATAGTAGATGGCTGCACAAAGTTGGGCACCAAGGCAAAGAATATTGCCAAGAATAGGATTTACAGCCATTTCACTCTCCGACGTTCCTGATACAAGTATCAATACTCCGGCAAGTCCCATAAGCACTCCACAGACCTTCAGCCACGTCATCCGAAAATGAAGGAAAATGGAAGCCAGAAGCATGGTCAGCACTGGAGTAAGGGAGCACATAACAGCAGAGTCCACCGGATCCGTAAGACCAATACCAATTATATACAATCCTTGATTGGCACTGATAATTAAAGCCGAACAGAGAATAATTTTCAATATATCCTTTCTTTCTATTTTTTGCCGAGTCTCAAACGACTTCGGAAGAAGCCAAGTGAAAACCAGAAAAAGTAAGGCACCCCCTGTGATTCGTATTCCCGAAAGAGCCAGTGAAGAAATGGCACCCGAAAGTAGCACCATCTTCGACACCGGAGCTATAACGCCCCAGCCTATGTTGGCGAGCAACAACGCCAGATGTGCCATGCGCACCTCCCGCCGGCTATCGGTATCTCTTATCTGTATTTCCATATTTGCAAAATTAATAAAAAAATTGGATATAGCGGAATATAAAGGTCGATTTCTGTGGTGGCGACGGGCCTCAGAATTATGGCTTGCCAATATAATCAAGGCCTCCCACATCTCTACAAACGTGGCATCAATCCAAGAATATGTCAAATATTGCACTGATGCATGCTTGTTTTTTCTCTGGAAAATTTTGCATCAAAATTTGTTGAAAAAGCCACTGTAAAGAAACATTATTTCATAGACAATGGTCTCCTTAATATTTTCTTGACAGACAGTGACACTTCTTCAATGGAAAACCTCTGTGCCATCACGTTATATCACAATAGCAAGCGAAATAAGAATCAGAAGGCATATTTTTATAATAAAGAAGTTGATATTGATTTCTATATTCCATCATTATAGAAAGGAATACAAACAAGCTACAGTGTCTCTGATCCAGCTATAGAGCCCCCCAACCTCACAGTTCATGAAGTCCCCTTAGCTAAATGGCTTCTGTCTTTCGAAGTATAACTTAATGCCTACTGGAGCCTCACGCTGGGAGCGGTGGAATTAGCATTCATCCTAATCGCAATAGGAAAGAAAAGACAATCATTGCGAGGAAGGACATGACTACTGTCATCAGGTTACAGCCTTCAGTAAAGGCAGTCAGCCTAATTAATTATTTTTATATTTTTTTCGTGAGACTTGCAAATATCATATATTTAATCAATCTTTGTGGAAAATACCCAAGCCCATGGCAAAATACATTGACCCAACATACGACATTGGTTTCAAGCTTCTTTTTGGCAGAGAGAAACTTTCCGAACCTATACTGATTGACTTACTCAATGCCCTGCTGTGTGATCTATTCACTTAAGCCTGTCATCGGATTGTTTTTCTGTAATTTTCATGTACATGGCTTGGACAAGCGGCCTATAGTCAAGACTTCCATCTTCGATGAGGAGACTCTCAAACCGATAGACTCTAAGACGCGTTATATTTATATACAGCTACCTTTCTTTCATAAGGAAGAAGATGAGTGCACGAATTTGGATGAACAATGGATTTATAATTTAAAGAATATGGGAATTAGGCAGGAAGTAGCATTTAAGAATAACAGCGAGATCTTTAGGAGACTTGCAGAGGTAGCCTCATTGGCTTCTCTAACTCCTGAAGAGAGATATCATTACGAGGCAGACGTCAAGATAGCCCGTGATACAATCAACCAGATTCGAGGAGCCTTCCATGATGGAGAAGAGAAGGGCTTCAAAAAAGGTCATGCAGAAGGAAGAGCAGAAGGAAGAGTAGAAGGAAGAACCGAGGAGCGTAAGGAAATAGCTCGGAACATGATCAGGGAAGGGATAGACCCAACGCTGATATCTTCATTAACAGGGCTTTCGGTGTCTGAGCTCATGGCTCTCTAATGGAAATCACTACTCACCCAAAAGGGGAAAGCAGATAGATAAGAAATAAGGGATGCCGGAGAAAGATGTCATGCGTATTGGCAAAACCATTGATTGACTCATCTTTCGCATGTATGTAAAATCTCACGCTGGGAGCGGTGGGGAGGTGGGAACGCTATTATGGCAGGAAGCGTCGGATAGTCCATACCGCACAGTATGACACAACGAAAGCCAACAGGAATGTCATCCCGACAACTAACAGATTGCAGTCATCCCCGAAGACTGTCAATCTGATTGCCACCGTCACAATGGCAGCCACAATCCCTGCCACCAGCAAATTCATTTTCCAATTATGCATTAAAAGTAAGGGTTCCCCCAGAACAAAGGAGACCTCCATCTC
>CAYSMP010000090.1:0-16042 GCA_964432215.1 uncultured Sangeribacter sp. | reverse complement strand
CTCGGCATTACCTTCGGCCTTACCGTTGCCGAACGTATAGACTTTCTTTGCCATTTGAAACTATTTATATTAAAATACTGTCGTATAAAGGTCATATACTTTTTTACCCTGATTCCCTGTCTTGAGAGTAGAGTTGGGGGTATTTATCATCCCTATTCGGATTATGTGTGCAAATTTAATAAAAAACCTTCGAATAACCTAATAATAGGGATAATATTTTATTCAAAATGTCGAAAAATAGGCTTTTTTTAGACAAATTTTGATTTATGTGATTTTTTATGCATTGATAAAAGGATTTTTTTATTAATTTTGTAAAATGAACAAAAAGGGTCTGTCCTTATTTAGTTTCTTCTGAAAATGAATAGGCATCTCTTTTGTAATATTAACGTTTGAGATGAAGAAATACATACTCGGTTTCGCCACGGTGATGAGCGTTTTTTCCTCGGCTGCAGCAGCAGGAGTGGCCAAGAATCTTCCCAAGGTCAATATCGCGGGAAGCGAATATTATATGTATGAGGTGAAAAAAGGAGATTCAAAATATGGAATTGCCAATCGCTTTGGATGGAACATAGACCGTCTTAATGAGCTTAATCCTTCACTTGGCAATAAGCTCGAGAAAGGTGCTAAAATATATTATCCGGTCGAAATTGCTGATTATAATGCTCAAAAAGAATCGGAATTTACGCCACCGGAAGAGTATCCTGTGATTCGACACATAGTAAAAAAGGGGGATTCCGTATATTCGATAGCAAAGATGTATGGGGTCTCAATTGATAAGATATATCTTTATAATCCCGGTGCCAAGAGTTTGCTTAAAAGAGGTGATGTCATTACCATTCCTCAAGAATCGGCATCTATCAACGATGGCACGTCTTTCTACTATTATACCATTAAAACTGGCGATTCACTTGCAGACATTGCCTCAAATTTTAATACAAGCGTTGAGCAACTCTTGCGCGACAATAAGGGCGTTTCCGAAAATAGATTTACGTCTGGAGATGTTTTGCGGGTAAGTGTCAATTCTAATAAAGATATAACTGTAAAGAAGGAGGTTGATGAGACACGTATAGCTCGAATAGATACATATAAGGCCGGGAAAAACGACACTTGGGAGACTGTAGCGGAAAAAACCGGTGTAGACGTGGAAGAGCTTTTGGAAGCTAATTCGGGGGTACATCTGAAGAAAAATGCCAAAATAGCAGTTCCTGTCATTGAGGTGACTACTGTTGAGAAAGAAGTCGAACCTTTTGACGAGCGTGAGAATACTCTCGAAGGAAGAAGGGATATATATAAGGAAGTCCACATGCTTGATGTGGCTGATTCTGTTACGGATAGAGGTAATACTGTCAGTTTGGCTCTAGTCATAGAGGATCCAATGTCAAAAAGAGACAATGAGTTCACTCGAGGCACATTTCTTGCCGTAGATCGTCTGAAAAGTGCACCTTATCAAATCAGACTCAAAGTGCTATGTGACAATAGGACTACTACAGATTCGGTTAAGACTACCCAGTCTCTTCTTTCCCAACTTGACGATTTTAAGGCCGACATAGTAGTGACAACTTATGAAAAGAATTTTCCCCTGTGGCTTGCTCAATATGGAGAGGAGAATGGAGTTGAAATTGTGAATTCATTTGATGTCAAGAATGAGCTTTATATGGAAAATCCTTCTATGATCCATCTTTTGACTCCTTCTGCTTATTTCAGCGATGAAGTCGGAGAATGGGCTTCTTCCAATTTGGGATCATATAAACTTGTTTTGGTTGGAAAGGAAGATTCTGATGATGCTTTTGCTGAGTCGATTAAGGGTAGGAGAGATGCATCTTCTATTATCCGTAGGAAGCTTGATAATCTTGCAGAGACAAAACTTGACGAGGGTGGTCGATATTTATTCTACGGATTTCCGACCTCGCGAGATGAGATACAGACTATGCTGACAGCCATTGAATATCTTAAGGAAAACAATCCATTTACAGAGATAAAGGTGATGGGTCGTCCTAACTGGATTACGGTAGCTGATGCTATGAAGGAACGCTTCCATAGGGCTGATGTCTATTTCCCCTCAAGATTCTTTTTCGACCATACAGGGGCAACAGGTAAAGATTTCATCTCATCTTATTCATCAGCATATGGGCATGGACCAATAAGGTCATTCCCGACTTATGCTGTAGCGGGTTACGATATAGCAAATTTCTTCATTCCGGGAATTGCAACAAACGATGGTGATTTCAATGCCACAATGCCTGAAGGACACGAAATCCAGACTCCAATTAATCTTGAAAGAGTAGGTAATTGGGGAGGATTCTTTAATCCCTCGGCTTATATCATAAGGTTCTCACCATATGGCGACATTGAAAAGATCCTTATACGTAAATGATGCCATGAAAAGGATATTGTTTGTATTCTTAGCATTTCTCGCTTTTGTGGATTATGGTTGGGGGCAGACTCATTTCGACTCCCGGGTTGATTTAGGGGTAAGAGGAGGTGCTACCTTTTCCAATGTGATGTTTAAGCCGGCAATTACCAGTAAATTCGCTATGGGTTACACTGGTGGTATCACTTTCCGATATTCAGAAGAGAATCACTTTGGATTGATAGCTGAAGTCAATTTCGTGCAGAGAGGGTGGGCTGAGAAGTTTGAGGATCTTCCTTACAGTTATCAGCGAGTGCTAAATTATATTGAAGTGCCTGTAATGTCGCATATATATTTTGGCAATCGAGGCAAGTTTTTCATAAATGCCGGGCCTGAAATAGCTTATTTTATGGGTGATAAGATAAAGAGTAATTTTGATTATCATGACACGTCGGGCCTTGAGGGCTTCCACGATAAGAATCGTCGTACGGAGCAGCTAACTATGGAAGTGAGTCAGAAACTTGATTTCGGAATTGTCGCAGGTTTTGGAGGAGAGTTCAGTATCAATCGTAGAAACTCCTTAGCTATTGAGGCGAGAGTATATTATGGCATAGGCAATGTGGTGCCATCTGGTCGACAGGATACATTCTCGATTTCCAATCAGTTAAGCATTGGCGTTACTGCCGGCTACTGGTTCAGGATTAAATAAAGAGAATAGGTCAATAAGAAATAGTATATTAACTAATTTATTAACTCATCAATATCATTTTCAGATTTCACTATGGTAAATAATCTATTTTGGCTTGTGCCTGCCTCGTCAATTGTGGCTCTGGCGCTCGCTTTCTATTTTTTCCGGTGGATGAAGAGCCAGGATGAAGGCAACGAGACCATGAGGAAGATTGCTTCCCACGTGCGTCAGGGTGCCATGTCTTATCTCCGTCAGCAGTACAAAATCGTCACTGTTGTCTTCCTCTGCCTTGTAGTTCTTTTTTCGATCATGGCTTATGGCTTTGGTGTGCAGAACGAATGGGTACCGGTTGCGTTCCTCACGGGTGGTTTCTTCTCAGGTCTGGCTGGTTTCCTCGGAATGAAGACCGCTACTTACGCCTCAGCCCGTACTGCCAATGCTGCCCGTGAATCTCTAAACTCAGGTCTTAAGGTTGCTTTCCGCTCTGGAGCCGTGATGGGCCTTGTCGTTGTAGGTCTTGGCCTTCTCGATATATCTTTCTGGTATCTTATCCTCAATGCAGTGATTGATCTTCCGGAAACTCAGAAGCTCACAATGATCACCACAACGATGCTTACATTCGGAATGGGTGCAAGTACTCAGGCTCTTTTTGCCCGTGTAGGTGGAGGTATATACACTAAGGCTGCCGACGTTGGTGCTGACCTTGTAGGTAAAGTTGAGGCAGGCATTCCTGAGGATGACCCACGTAATCCGGCAACAATCGCTGACAACGTAGGTGATAATGTAGGCGACGTAGCAGGTATGGGTGCAGACCTTTATGAGTCTTATTGCGGTTCGATACTTGCAACTGCTGCCCTCGGTGCAGCTGCCGGTGCAGTCGGTTTCATGGACGTAGAAGCTGGAAGCGTCGCACTCCAAACTAAGGCTGTAATGGCTCCGATGCTTATCGCTGCTGTGGGTATCCTCCTTTCTATTATCGGTATCTTTGCAGTTAAGACCAAGGAGAATGCCACAATGAAGAATCTTCTTGGTGCTCTTGCTACAGGCACCAACCTTAGCTCTGCTCTCATAGTGGCAGCCACATTCCTCATCATGTGGGCTCTTGAAATTCCAAACTGGATAAATATCTCCATCGCAGTCGTAGTCGGACTGTTTGTCGGAATAGTCATCGGCCAGGCCACGGAATATTACACATCCCAGTCTTATAAACCGACAAAGAAACTTGCTGAGAGTGGTACAACCGGTCCTGCTACTGTAATTATCTCAGGTGTTGGCCTTGGTATGATCTCCACTGCTGTTCCCGTAATAGCAGTTGTGTTCGGCATCATCATGAGCTACTATCTCGCTGCCGGTTTTGATTTTGCAAATATCTCATGGGGTCTTTATGGAATCGGTATTGCAGCTGTAGGTATGCTATCTACACTCGGTATCACCCTTGCTACGGATGCTTATGGTCCTATTGCCGACAATGCAGGTGGCAACGCAGAGATGAGCAGCCTTGGTGAAAACGTACGTAAGCGCACAGATGCACTCGACTCACTTGGAAACACAACTGCCGCTACAGGCAAGGGTTTTGCAATAGGCTCGGCCGCTCTTACCGGTCTTGCTCTTCTTGCATCATATGTAGAGGAGATCCGTCTGGGTCTGCATCACATCGGGCAGGAATTCATTCAGGTAGGCACTACTATTGATCCCGTCAGCAATCTTGAAGTTCCACGTATGATTGCCCTTAATCAGGCAACTTTCCGCGATTTCATGGTAGCTTACGATGTCAATCTGATGAACCCGATGGTTCTTTCAGGTATGTTTATCGGCGCCATGATGGCATTTCTTTTCTGCGGTCTTACAATGAATGCAGTAGGCCGCGCCGCCTCACACATGGTAGAGGAAGTACGCCGTCAGTTCCGTGAGATTAAGGGTATACTTACAGGTCAGGCTGAACCGGATTATGCTCGTTGCGTACAGATTTCCACCAAAGGCGCACAGCGTGAGATGGTCTTCCCCTCGCTTCTTGCTATAGCAGTCCCCATCATCGTAGGTCTTGTGTTTGGCGTTCCCGGAGTAATTGGTCTTCTCATTGGTGGCCTTTCTGCAGGATTTGTACTTGCAGTCTTCATGGCTAACTCCGGTGGAGCATGGGATAATGCCAAGAAATATATTGAGGAAGGCAACTTTGGCGGAAAGGGCAGCGAAGTTCATAAAGCAACTGTTGTTGGTGACACTGTCGGTGACCCCTTCAAGGATACTTCCGGCCCGAGTCTTAACATTCTCATCAAACTGATGTCAATGGTAGCAATCGTGATGGCAGGCCTGACAGTGTCCTGGAGCCTCTTCGGATAATTCATATTTCTCATCAACTTATATTTTTTTCTGGAGCCAAGATCTATGCGGATCTTGGCTCTATATTTTTTTTATTTTTTCTTACGTTTAAGTTAGGAAATAGGATAGTTACGGTTTTTATTAGTGTATGATGAATAAAGACGACATAGAACTTCTTTTCAGGGCTCATTATGTGAAGATGCTGAAACTCGCCGATACTCTTTTGCATGACGAGGAAGCAGCACACGACATAGTGCACGATGTCTTTTCCTCATTGCTGATAGGAAAGGAAAAGACCGTCAATGAATCCTATCTTATGAATGGAGTGAAATTTGGATGCCTCAAATATATCAGGAGTATGTCTACTCAAGAAAGGATAAGGTATCTCTATGCTTTAGAATATGAAGAAATTGAAGATGAAGATTGGCCTGACGATCAGATGATTGGTATGTTGAGGGAAGCGATTGTCAAAGAACTCCCTGAAATGACAAGGCTTATCGTCAGACTCCGTTTCTATCAGCGTAAGCCGTATAAAGAAATTGCCAATATTCTTTCTATAAGTGAGGTGACGGTCTATAAGCATCTGCATCACGCGATTGAAGTATTACGTAAAAAAATTAAAGATAATGAAAGATAAGACTGATGAGATTTTGAGATTGATTGAAAACCCAGACAAGTACGACGATATTGAGATCATGAAGATTCTTGAGGATTCTGAGAAAACTGATATATATAAAACTATCAATTGGATTGCCGATGCACTGTCTGAAACATCCAATCCCGATATAGATAAGGAGTGGGAGGTATTCATAAAAAAGAACCAACACCATTTCTTCCATAATCGCCAAAATGTCTTCAGCCGGTTGTTCAGTAGGAAGATTGCCTCTGTAGGGTTGATTGTCGCAGCTTCATTGAGCTTGATAGCGGCTGGCATTGGAGTGAGCTATAGTATAAAAAGATATGGCAAGGAGATTGACAAAACAGAAGAAAAGAAGGTCTATTCAAAGGCAGAAGCTGTAGCGAGTGCAGTAGATACTTTGACTTCAGAAAAAACGTCAAACGCAGAAGCACCTGTAAAGATATACAAAAATGAATCATTGGAAGCGATTCTAAGGGATATGTCTGAGCATTACGGAGTTTCTGTTTCCTATAAATCAGAGTCTGTGAAGGATCTTCATTTGTATTATCAGTGGGATAGCAATCAGACTCTTGAAGAAACTATCGGCATGCTCAATCATTTTCAGCAGATTCATATAATTATTGCTGACAGATCTATTATTGTGGAAGGATTATGAAGAGGATTGTAGCCGTTATTTTTTTAGGGATATGTATGGTAATGGCCAATGCTGCTTCATATGTTTATGATTTTAGAAATGCAAGACTCTCTGAGTCATTGGCTGTCCTGGCTGAAGAGCATCCTGAAGTTAAACTTAATTTCATCTATAATGAACTTGATAAATACAAAGTCAATACAAAAATCTATGCAGATGATATTCAGGAAGCTTTGAAACTAATGATAGGGTTGAATCCGGTATCGGTGGTTTATGAAGACGGCTGCTATTACATAGAAGCCTTGCAGCATGGGAAATATTGCTACAGTGGGAAGGTTGCAAGCACTGATCGCATGGCGATTGAGGGAGCAACTGTTATGCTGCTTTCGCCAAAGGATTCCACTGTCATCACATATGGTATAACAGATGCGGGTGGAGGGTTCAGTATACCATGTGACCGCAAAAATGTTATTGGAAAGGTTTCATGTGTAGGGCATAAAACCATACTTAGAAAATTTGATAGTTTCTCGGTAGGTACACTGATTCTCCCCGAAATAGTGGTTGCTCTTAAAGAGGTTAAGATAAAGGCAGAGGAGGGAGCATTATATGCAGATAGGGCTGTGTTTCTCCCTTCTTCGCGTCAGCGTTCTGCTTCCAACAATGCTTATGATTTACTACGGCGTATGGCCATTCCTCAGATTTTTGTAAACTCAATTGTTGATCAGGTAACTGATAATGCCGGAAATGAGGTGAGAATCTTTATCAATGGCATGCCAGCCCTGAAAGAGGAACTTGAAGGAATGAGAACTTCTGATGTCAAAAGAGTGGAGTATCTTGAAAATCCGGCTGATGCAAGATTTCAGGGTGCACCCCGGGTAATAAATATCATCTTGCAAATCTATGAATATGGAGGTTACACCAGGCTATCTGCTAAGGAGAAATTTCTGACCGGACTGAATAGCAGGGCAGAGATTTACTCAGCATTCTCTTATAAGAAGATGAACTATGGACTTTACCTCGGCAGTCATAATTCAAAATCGCATATAGGTGGCGCAAATGATGAAGAGAAATATTTATTTAATACGGACAATTCTTACTCTGCAGTTTATAGAAATGAATGTGTCAATAACTACTCATCTTCAGAAAATAGATATCCCGTGACCTTTCAGGCGACTTATAATACGGATAAGAAACAGATCAGAAATATGCTCTCATTCTCTCGTGTATCAACTGGCGATTCGGAAGCGGGTTCTCTTTCTATTTCCGGACAGACGCAGCCCATAGCTACCGCCTATCACAAGGAAACTCCCAATAGTTCAAATAGTGTTTCATATTCCGGCTATCAATTCTATTCGTTGCCACGCGATTTTTCAATCAGCATAGAGCCTGAATTCAGTTATTCCAGAATACATGACAGTTATAGCTACTCCGCTGATGATGTGTCTGTAGCAGAAAGAAATGCCAATGAAGATGCCTATAAATTTAGATTGGATGGATATGTGAATAAAAATATCAGACAAAATAATACCCTGAGTATGTTTTTCTGGAGTAGCGGCCAAATCAACAGGCTTCATTATAGTGGAGATGTAGATTATCAAGATCGGTTTCATTATCTCTACATTTCTTTGGGCATGCAGCATAACCGGATTGTCAAAAACTTTCTATATTTTCATTTAGATGGTGGGATCTCGGGATATTCATCATGTATCAACAGGAAGGAAGTAAGTGAATTGGGAGGATTTGCTCATCTGAACCTTCAATGCTCAGTCAACCGTAAAAACCGATTTGGAGTGAATTTTACTTGCGCTACAAGCATTCCTCAAGTTTCGATGAAGAGTCCTGACATCTTGCAACTGAATGACATGCTGTATGTCACAGGAAATCCTGATTTGGAAAAGTGTCCTAATATATGGGCCGATTGCAACTATAATTGGTTGTGTTCCGAAATATTTTGGGTAAACATATTCGGAGCGTATGAAGGGAAATTTAATAATTCTGTTCTTGCTTTCCAGCCTTATAATGATGGACATGCACTGATTCGCAAGCCGCTCAATGACGGATGTTTTCATAAAGAAAAAATAGGCATTAAGTTGCGAACAAATCTTCTTAATGGCAATTTAATGATTCAGATGAGTCCTCAGATGGTATTTTATAGAATATCCGGCATGTATAATAAGGATTTTGCAGCCCCAGGCTTCAATGCTGACGCATTCTATTATCTTGGGAATTTTTATTTTCAAGCCTCCTATCAAATGAAAGAAAGGTATTTGGATTCGTATTTGAGTGCTTTGACCAAGACCAGGGATTACTATTCTCTGATGTTGGGCTGGTCAAACAGTGCATGGAATGTCAGGTTGTCTGCAAGCAATATATTCAATAAAGGCAAAATGTACTATAAAGATGAATTCCAAAGTCAATATCTTGCCTACACAAAGTATGGTTTTGGACCGACATATTGCCCTCAGATAAATCTTGCTGTGAGCTACACAATAGGCTATGGAAAGAAGATAAGCAGTGACAATGAAGTAGGAGAGAGGGGTGGGGCTACCTCCGCCATTATAAAGTAAGCCTATGCTCCTGAATAGTGATGTCAGTTGGATATCACTATGCGGGAGCGCCCTTCACCATAGCTGCGGAGCTGTATCTGACAGTCTATTTGCTCTGTTAGTTCCTCGCGGTGGGAAATTACTCCTACGCGCCGCCCTGTCTGGCCGTTTATTTCGGGAAGGCGTCGCAGAGTGCTCATCACCATATCGAGGCTCTTTGCGTCAAGAGTCCCAAAACCTTCATCTATAAAGAGTATGTCTACATTCATATCAGGACGGTTCATAGCTGATAGGGCAAGGGAAAGGGCAAGAGAAACCATGAAGCGTTCACCTCCGGAAAGAACCGTCACGCTCCTCGGTTCATTATTATGATAGCGGTCACGCACCAGAATTGAGAGTTGCTCGTTTTCATCACTGCATGTCAGCGTATAGTGGTCTGTTATCTGCCGGAGATAGATATTTGCATTGTGAAGGAGTGGGCGCAAGATATGCGATTGTACAAGGGTTCGGAAACGGGTGCCACCGAAATACTTGTTCATCTTCTCCCATTTCATCATTCTCTCAGTCTTTTTCTCAAGGTCAATTCTTTGCTTCTCGCTTTCTTGGCGTGTCTGTTCGTCTGTTGTCAGTCGTTCTTTGATTGCTCCCAGACTTTCCGATAGATCTTTTTGACGCAGTTTGAGTCTATTAAGCTCATCATTCAGTTTTGCGATATCTTCAAGCTCTTGATCATCATTGAGTTCCAAAATTTTGAGGTTCTCTTCATAGCTCTTTTTTGCTTTCGAAAGCAAGGTGGCATTTTCCTTAACCTTATCGCGATGTTGATTTTGCAGTGTGCGCATAGTGGAGATTTCTTCTGCGGCAGCTATAAGTTGTTTGAGAGTGGTCTCAGTTTTTCCGGTTGCTTTGTAATACTCATCAAGCTCGCTGCTAAGTTGTCTGATTTTAGCTTCAGTCTCCTCAATTCTGCCATGAATGGAAGACACTTCAACATCGAAACTATGCCATCGTTGCTGCAGAGTTTCAGCATTGAGTCCTTTCAGATTTTTGCATAGTCCTTCAGTTTCTGAAGCCTCAAAGGGAGTGAGGAGAATTGATAACCTTTTCTGCACAGATGAAATAGACTCCAAGATTCTTAAAAGAGCTTCATGAGCCGGAACAGCTTTCGTATAGTCAGTAACTTTTGCCGAATACTCATCAGCATCTTTCTTGAGGCGGGTCTCAGTTTCTTTAGGCGACTCAGTCCACTGTGGGGCAAAGTCTTTGAGAGTATTGGAAATATTCTCGATGAGATTCTCTTTTTCATTTTTCAGTTCTGCCAACCTGTCATTTTCCGCCTTTTGTTGTGTCTCATTTTTAGTAAACAATGATCGGGCATCTTGCAATTTCTTTTCATCTGCCTTCAGCTCCTTATCAAGAGACTCTTTTTTCTTCAAAAGAGAGTTGATTTCTTTTTGAAGTGCCTCAGCCTGCTTGAGTTTTTCAGCCAGCGTTTCAATATCTTTATTCAGTTGGGCAATCTCATCCTCAAGTGAAGTCTTAATATTATCTGAATATATTAAACCAAGCGCAACGAGTAGGTCATCAACTTCTTTCTGATGCTTGGCGACCTTCTTCTGAGTTCGTTTAACTTCCTCCTCCTTGGCTTTCAAGTTTCCGGAAATAGTATTCATCTCTTCAGTGGCTTTGTCAGCCTGAGTTTTGGAAACCGCATAAGCCTTTGAGCATCTGTTTTTTTCTTCTTCGAGTGGTGAAAGGATACTTGAGAAAAACTCCTCGCTGTCCCATTCGTGCATGTGCCCTTCAATTGATTGGCCGCAAAGGGGACAGTATTTGGCATGATCTTTTACGAGCTTTTTGCGCATTGCCTCAAATTTTTCATCTACACTGAGTAGCATAGTTCGGTATCGGTTTTCCGAATCAATCTTCTCTTTTTCCAGGCGTGAAGATTCGGCAGAAGCTTTTTCAGCCTCTGCTTTTTTAGATTCGAAGGTAACAGATGTCTTTTCCAACTCCATCTCTGCATTTTCGAGCTCTTGCTTCTCAGCCTTCAGGGACTCCAGGCGATCGATAAGTTTAGACAAATCAAACGTCCGTTTAGTCTTATCATCACTTTCTTTTCGAAGTTGCTCTGGATTTAAGGCTTCTCGTTGTGAAGAAGTTGCAGAAATCTGTGCCTGACAAGAATTGCATTTTTCAGTTTTTCGATTTACTGTTTCTTCCAGCGCATTGACACTCTCATTGATTTCTACGAATGCAGCTTTAAGGGTAACGATATTCTTTTCTTTACCAAGGATATCATCCCCGACTGTAATGAATCGTTTGATAGAAGAGATAATTGCAGGAGTGTCTGCATAGAGTTGCTTCAGAGGTTCTTGACTTTCTATCCAAATTTTTTGCTTCTCCAGAAGTTGGGTTCTTGCTTCTGCCTCTTCCTTTCGGGCAGCCAGTCCTGCCGAGAGCGAAATCAATATTCCTTTCTTTTCCTGCAGTGCTTTCTTGTCGGTCTCCAATAGGGTGGTGGCCTTTAGTTTATACGCCATGAGCTCGCGTTCGGTAGCCGTCTCATCCCAAAGAGAGAGAGTCTTGTTTCGGATAAGAAAATCAGGTGACTCTTCTATTTTTTTCAGCTTTGCTGATTCCTCACTTAGAGAAGAGATTTCTTTTGAGAGTTGCAGAATTGTCTCAGTGCATGCGATACGTTTTCTTAGAGCTTCAGCCTCACTTTGCAGCTTGGTGGCTTCTTCCGTTTTCTCCGTTTGTTCGGCAAGAAGTATTTCGCGCTTAATGTCGTCAAGAATCTTTTTGCTGAATTCTTCGAAGAGTTTCTTTGCATTCTCCTGCTCGTTCTTCGAATTTTTATAGATATTGGAAATGGCTTCTCCATATCGGGAGAAGATATCAGTAGCCGTAAGTTGCTCAAGAATTTGTTCTCGTTCCTCTTTTCTGCCTGTCAAGAAAGTGGCGAACTGACCTTGTGCAAGCATAGCCATACGGCTGAACTGCTCAAACGACAGTCCTACGGCTTTCTGAATACATTCCTTTATTTCATCTTTGCGATTTTCAATGATAGCCTCCTCTCCAATTTTCAGAGTCCATTCCGGTTTTCGATAATTGTTGCGGTTAGTTCTTCCAAGGGAGAATTTCGAAACGTAGTCTATCCCGTCGTTGCCTTTAAAATAAAGTTCCGTATAGCATGCATCTCTCCAAGAAATACCGATGCGTGTATACTGGGTGATGTCGTTGACAGAAATTTCCTCACCGTTATTATTGTGGTAGACATTATTCCTGACGCCATTGACGCTTTTCACACGCGGAGTAGTGCCATATAAGGCCATAGATACGCAATCAAGAATCACAGACTTTCCAGATCCGGTATCTCCCGTGATTAGAAAGAGTGACGCCGGATTGCCTGTCTCTTGGTCGATGAGCCCGTTTTCGAAATCTATTTCACCTTTTTCAATGGAGGCAATGTTGCGGATAGAAAGTCTTCTGATTTTCATATTATAAGTCTTATCTTAATTTTCTTCAATCATCTTTTTTAGTTCTTCTTCCACTTCGCCAAAGAGCACATCGAGATCATCTTCGGTCAGCCCCGGATAGTCTCCGGCTGTTTTTATTACAAACTCACGTGGATTGGTCATTTGCTTAATATCCTCCACGTCAAACTGAGGTTTGACGTTTTCATTGTTTCCTTGGTCATCATTATGTGGCATTACATAAATCATGCGAGGATTATACCTAAAGTCTTTTCCACTCTCGTCAATTAGCTGATAGACTCTGGAATTAAAATCTGCCGGAATGTCGGCATTCTGTAAAAAACGAAGTCTGAAATATATATTGTCGTTGTTCTTTATGAATTTTTTGAGATATGAGAGGGCTTCCTTTGCATTAGCGAAGGGTTCCACCTCCTTTTCGGGCAAAGTTTTGAAATGCCGGAGCTGATTGATTTTCAGTTGCCGGATGCTGACTTCCCCTCCGTGCATGTCAATGTCGACAAGACTTACAGAATGAGGGTAATTCTCATCTTCGCTCACATGGAGAACACTTCCGGAATACCTGGCTACAGGGGATGGATACGAATGCACCTCCTCATCAAATACTTGTGCATATCCCAAAGTTTGCGGTTTATGTATATGTCCAAGTGCAAGATAGTCGTATCCGGATCCAAATTGTTCGATAGAGACGGGACGGATATTTCCAATCTCCTGATCATGGCCTTCAGTATCGCTTCCTATTGCAGCAAGATGTCCTGTCATTACTACAGGAAGATTTTCAGAGTTTATACTTGCTACATATTCCTGCAGGTGGAGCATAGTATCTGTGCGGTCTCCTGAGATATATGGTAGTGCTACAATAAAACCTGAAGGAATATTCACGACAAACCGCTTCTCCCAGCCCTCGGAAGCAGCTGGCAGAAGCGGAGGTGGAGTACCGACAACGGTTACTCCGGCGATATCCCAGACTTTACTGTGCGATTCAATGCGTGCCGCGGAATCATGATTGCCTGCTACCATTACGATGTATAATGATGGAAACATATGTCGGAGCCTCACAATCTCAGAATTGAATGCACTCCAGACAGCTGCTGATGGTTGTGCCACATCGTATATGTCACCGCTTATCAATAGTGCATCGGGAGAGTATTTTTCGATCCAGTCTCTCAGTTGTCTGAAGAAATGTAGATGCTCGTCAAGTCGGGCGTATTGTTGATATATGTTTTGTCCGAAATGGATATCGGCAGTATGAAGGATACGCATTGAATTACATGTTTTAAACCGTGCTAATTACAAAATTACAAAAAAAAACTATAAAAAGAAAATTTAGCACAGTATAAAGCAACAAAGAAAAGTTAAGAAAAGACAAGAAGCTTAAGTCATAAGAAGTTGTCTTTCTTGTGCCACAGTGATGGGAGAGGAGTGTCCTGACAGAAGCACTGTATCAGGAGGGAGAGAAAGTATCTTATTTATGATGGATTTTTCTAATTCCATCCGGTTTCCGCCCGGGAAATGAGTCAGACCCGGTCCATGCTGATACAGACTGTCTCCTACAAATGCGACATTTTCTTCCGGTGAATAGAAAGTTACTGATCCTGGAGTATGGCCGGGGGTATGGATCACCTTGAGATAGAATCCTGAATTTGCCTTGAGTCGTATGATTTCACCGTCATATAGTTCCTCGTAATGGTCTACGATGATTGGTTGCCCGGTTGTGCCGCTTAGATTGAGATAAGGATCTTTGAGATAAACGGCATCTTCAGGGTAGATATAGATTGGTGCCACAAGTTTTTCTCTTAGCAATTCAGCTGCTCCCATATGATCGAAATGTCCATGGGTAAGAAGTATTTTTTCTATTGTCCAACCATTCTGCCTTATTACATCATATATTAATCCAGGCTGTGCACCGGGATCAATGAGAAATCCTGATTTGGTATGATGGTCAATATAGAAATATGTGTTTTCGGTGAATACACCGTGTACTTGAAGTTCTCGTACCATACTCACACCAACTGACATCCATCAGGTCCACAGACGTGTGGACGCTCGTTGCCTTCAGAAGCTTTTTCAGCTTCATTAATTCTGCGCTGAGCTCTTTCGAGAGCAGACTTCATACCATCGATGCTCATTGCTCCAGGCACTGCGAAATCATCATTGAAAACCATAAATGGCACCCCTCGAACTCCAAGTCTCTGGGCTTCGTGTTCGTCAAAACGTACATCATCTGCATATTTGTCGCTTTTAAGAACCTCTTTTACTTCTTTTTCATCCATGCCTGCTTCTTTTGCAACTGCTTCAAGCACCTTATGGTCGGCAAGAACAAGATTCTTTGTGAAGTAAGCGTCAAAAAGAAGCTTATTAAGTTTTTGCACTGTATCATAATCGTACTTGTTTTCCGCAAGTTTCATCAGTCTATGTGCGTCAAAAGTATTACTGTAAAGAGTGCTGGCATATTTGAAGTCAATGCCAAGTTCTCGTCCGAGATAAGAAATTTGCTCGATCTGTTGCAAAGCTTGAGGCACACTGAGACGATATTTCATAGCAAATCTTTCAGAAGTAGGTCCGGTCACTTCTTTAGCTGCCGTGGGATCCAATTCAAATGCGCGGTAATCAATTTTGACATTGTCGGTCATTCCAAGTTCCTCGATTGCTTTTTCAAGACGTGTTTCACCAATGTAGCAGTAAGGACATGCAAAGTCACTCCAGATTGTGATTGTCATCATAGTATTTTTCCTTTCTTATTTTAGTTTCGCAAGCTTCAGCTTGCTTTGAGAAATGTTTTATTCTTTTACAATTGAAATTAGTATTTTAGTAAAAATCTCTATTTCCGCTTTGGAGGCAAGAGAAAGCAATGCTTTATGTCGATCGTCGGCAATTTTCATTATTCTGGGTCTTATTTCCTGAGCTTTCTCAGTCAACCAAACACGGATACATTTATGGCTGACTTGCTCTGTCTTAATCAGTTCCTTTTTGTCGAGTGCGGAAACAGATCGGCAAATAGATGCTTTGTCCTTTCCGACCATGTCGCAAATCTCACATTGTTGCAGTCCATCGCGGGAGTATAAAGCTCGGAGTATCATATATTCGGCCGCTGTGATAGCAATCCCTTCTTGCTTCAGAGCAGTATCAAGTTGGGAAATCATCTTTTGGAAAGCTGCTCCAACGAGACAACCCACATAGGGCATTTCATATGTCTTTCTGTCTTCCATAATACTAAATTTCAAATTACACTCTTATAACGCATCAACTCGCAAAATAGTTGACGTCTCAACCAAAATTTTTTATGTTATGAAAAAGATGCGTGGATTTTGTTGCTTTTTATAAGATTTATAAGATTTATAAGATTTATAAGATTTATAAGATTTATAAGA
>CAYSMP010000089.1:0-16114 GCA_964432215.1 uncultured Sangeribacter sp. | reverse complement strand
CACTCCGGTAATCGCCGAAAAGGCAATCGGTTTCGACGGTGTGATCAACTACTATGCCGGCCGCAACAGCGTTGCTGACCTTGAGTTTGAACATGCTCTGTGTGACCATACCGACTCGAATCCGCTCTGGGCCAAGCCCTCTGTTGTTGATGCCGACCCGACGCTCGTTGAGCAGATCGGTCGCGACGACATGGTGCGCGGCAACACCATTTCGGCCGTAGGGTTCTATGGCCCTCAGGGTCGCGAGGTTCGGCTGCATCTTGCCAATCCCGACCTGAACTCGCGCATCGAGGCTTTTCGCTTCAATGGGCGCCGCATAACCAACTATGAAATGGAGTCGGCTCCGCTTCAGGGTCTGGGCCGGCTCATGGGCCATCGCGCCATGACCGTATGCTCCATCATTGCCAACCGCTACAACAACACCGCCAATCCCCAATACAAAAACGCGGTCGCCGATCTGGTCAAAACCGTCCTCGACCGCATCTAACCGGGGATTTGGAGAATTGGAAAATGTTTTGTAAATTTGCCGACGATGTTAGAGGAACAGCTGAGCGGCTATCGCTCCGTGTCGCTTGAACAAATGGGCAAGGTTAAGCTCATGAACCGGGTGGACACGAAATTCGTTACGACTCTCGACCGCCTTGAGCGCCTCCTCGCCCTGGCGGCCGACCGCTATTCCATTCAGGAAATAGAGGGTCAGCAAATGATGCCCTACACAACGCTTTATTTCGACACTCCCGGATGCGAGATGTATGCCCAGCATCATCGCGGCAAAAAAGCCCGCCAGAAAATCAGGGTGCGCCGCTATGAAAGCTCCGGAGTGCAGTTTCTTGAGGTCAAACGCAAAAACAACAAAGGCCGCACGGATAAAAAGCGCATTCAGTGCGGCGAGCGCACTCCCGACCTCGACCGCGAAGTGTATCGCGTGTTTCTGATTCAGAAGTCGGTCTATGGCACTCACCGGCTGCTGCCGCAGCTTTCAAATGCTTTCAGGCGCATAACTCTGGTTAACGATGCCATGACCGAGCGCCTGACCATTGACCTTGACCTGAAGTTCCATAATGAGCAGACCGGGCTCGATGCGTCGATGGGTCCGCTGGTGATTATCGAGGTTAAGCGCGACGGCCTGACTCATTCGCCGATTCTCGATATGCTCAAGCAACTGCGCATCCATCAGAGCGGATTCAGCAAATATTGCATAGGCATGGCGCTGACCAATCCCAAACTCAAAACCAACCGTTTCAACGAGCGCCTGCGCTACGTTTCAAAACTCGCAAAAATATAATCTAATCAATATCCATGGAAGAACTAAATGAACCAATCACTGCAGCCGCTACCGGCTCCGGCTCTTTGTGGTCGCTGATCGACCCGCAGGGCTTTAACGCCGTTGATATGTGGGAGCTGCTGATCCGCTTTGCGTTCAACGCAATTGTGGTTACAATCATCATTCATCTGCTTTATTATCCCAAAAGCCGCCGAAAGGATTATTATTTCACCTTCTCGCTCATTGCCGTGAGCATATTCTTTTTGATTTTCCTGCTTGGCGGAGTGAAACTTAAAGTTGGTTTCGCGCTGGGCTTGTTTGCAATTTTCGGCATTATACGCTACAGGACCGAGTCGATGCCGGTGCGCGAAATGACGTATCTGTTTGTGATTATCGCTATTTCGGTTATCAACGCCCTGGCTTCGCATCTGGTGCAGGCTCTTGTTGCCAACGTTCTGTTTATCGGCTGGATATGGCTCTGCGAGAGCAATAAGTGGATTAAACACGTTGCCTGCAAGCTCGTTCTCTACGACCGTCCCGAAATGACCGCTCCCGAGCGCTACGACGAACTGATTGCCGACCTCAAGGCCCGCACCGGTCTGGATATCGCCAGGGTTGAAGTCGGCCATATCGACTTTCTGCGCGACACCGCCATGCTCAAGGTTTACTATAATCCCGTAGACCCGGCGACCAACACGGTCGACACTCTTCTGAAATTCCCCAAGGAAGGACAATGAAACTCAGGTTGCAGATAGCGCTGATTCTGCTGGCCGCGGGCGTCTTTTGCGCGTCGGCCCAGACTCTGCTGTTCGGCGCCGAAGCGTCGTTTAAGCTCCCGGCTCGCCTGAGCGTGGGCGCCGGCGTCGAGTTCCGCTCCATGGACTGGTTTGACAATGCCGACCAGTGGAGCGCCGATGTTTCGCTGGGCTGGAAGCCGTGGAAATGGCTGAAAGTGGGCGCCGACTATGAATTCATTCAGTCGCAGACGCTGAGCGCATTCACCTCCGACGGCTACGCCATGCCTTCGTACTGGAACTCGAAACATCGCGTCAGCGCCGGGCTGACCGCCACCTGGAAAGCCTCGAAAAAATTCAGTTTCTCGCTGCGCGAGCGCTATCAGTTCACTCGCCGGCCGGAGTTTCAGGTTCCGCAGTTCAACAATGGTTTGCCATGGGGCAACAAAACAATCAACGGCAAGAGCAAACACATTCTGCGTTCGCGTTTGGGTGTTGAATATAAGCCCTATAAGAAATGCCGGTTCACCCCGTTTGCCAACTTTGAGCTCTACACTCAGCTGAGCGATGTTAACCTGACCCGCAACCGCACTGACGGAGCCAAGTTCTGCGATAAATGGCGCCTTTCGGCCGGCACTGAGATCAAGCTCGACAAGCACAATGACCTCGAGGTGTTTTATCGCTACACCGACCGCTCCGGTGGCGACGACGGAGATATGCGCCACACGATTGCACTCGTTTATAACTTTTCACTATAAAAATTCGGCGCTAAAACTTGCAAGGCGCTTGAATTTTTCGTTACTTTGCACTCAATTAAACATAAACCAAAATTTCCTTACCTAACCAAAACTTAAAAGTAACTATGTCGACTTCAGCTCGCAAACCGAACTACACGTTGCCTATCATCGTGATGTTCTTTCTGTTCGCGATGATTTCATTCGTGACCGGTTTCCAAAATCCCTTCGGCGTTATTCTGAAAGCCCAGCTCGGCTTGAGCAACTTCCAGAGCCAGCTCGGTGCTGCCGCCAACTTCATCGCTTATGCCATTATGGGCATTCCCGCCGGTATGCTTCTGCAGAAGCGCGGCTACAAATTTTCGGCTATCTCGGCCGTGCTCGTCGGCCTGCTCGGTGTGGCCATCATGTTCGCTTCGAGCTACATTGAAGGCGAAAACACTATTTTCCTCGTTTACATCATCGGCGCCCTCGTTGCCGGCTTCTCGATGTGTATGCTCAACACCGTTGTTAACCCCATGCTCAACACTCTGGGCGGCGGTGGCAACAAGGGCAACCAGCTGATTCAGTTCGGTGGCACCTGCAACTCTCTGGCCGCAACCATCTGCCCCATCTTCGTTGGTATCCTCATCGGCAATGTTACTCAGGAAACCTCGATGACCGACGCCCGCCCCGCTCTCTACGTTGCCGGCGGCATCTTCCTGGTTGCGTTCATCGTTCTGGGTCTGGCCAAACTGCCCGAACCCATCCTCGAAGAGCAGAAAGCCAAAAAGGCAGCCGGCGTTGTTGAAGAACAGCCCTCGCTGGCCGGTGCTCTCGGCTTCCGCCACTTCATTCTCGGCGCTCTCGCCATCTTCCTCTATATCGGCATTGAAATCGGCGTTCCGCAGATTGCCAACGTATTCATGACCGCTCCCACTCTCGAACAGGCTCAGGCCAAGGTTGACGAATATAACGCACAGCTCGCCAAACTCGAAGCTGTAGACCCCGTTGCCGCTCAGGTAGCCAATGAGATCGTTGAATATCAGGGTAACGTTGAAGCTGCCGAAGAAGCTAACCCCATTGAAAAGGCTTTTGAAGCTGCTTCTGAAGCTATTGCCGACCCTGCTGCTGTAGGTTTTGAAAACGCTGCTGCCCAGACCGCCGGCTGCGACCACGCCTGCGGCAAGGAAGACTGCGTTGCTCCCTGCGAAGAACCTTGCAATGACGCTTGCGGCAAGGCTGCCTGCGAAGGCGACAAAGCCTGCGCCGGTGAACACGACTGCGCTCACCACCACGCTGCTTGCGAAGGCGAAAAAGCCTGCGAAAAGGCTTGCGAAGCTGCTGTTTGCGAGGAAGCCGGCACTCCCTCGGCTGAAATCGTAGCTGCTCAGAATATCGTTGCCGGCAAAGTACCCGCCGGTCTCGGCATGGGTGCAGCTGTTGCCGGTGCTCTGGTTGGCATGTACTGGTTCATGATGCTCATCGGCCGTCTTATCGGTGGCGTTGTTGGTGGCAAGGTTAGCTCGCGCTCGATGCTTACCATCGTTTCGACCGCTGCTCTGATTCTGCTGCTGCTCGGCATCTTCTGCGACCCCGCAACCACTGTTAAAGTTCCCGGCTTCTCAAGTGCCGACGGTGGCTTGTCGTTCGAAATGGTCGATGCCCCAATCAATGTTCTCTTCTTCGTGCTCTGCGGCCTCTGCACCTCAGTTATGTGGGGCGGCATCTTCAACCTCGCTGTTGAAGGCCTCGGCAAATACACTGCAGCTGCTTCCGGCTTCTTCATGGTAATGGTTTGCGGCGGTGGCATCATCCTCCCCATCCAGGCCGGTATCGCCGACGCCTTCGGTTACCTGACCTCCTACTGGGTACTGGTTGCTTGCGCTGCCTACCTGCTCTTCTACGCTCTGGTTGGTTCCAAAGTTACCAAACGCGCAGAATAATAATCTTTAGACTCTGTTTTCGCCCGGAGAGGACCAACCCTCTTCGGGCGAATTATCAAATTTAAAATCTATTCCCCACCACAGCAATTATGGCTTCATGGTTTGAATGCAAAGTCGCCTACCATAAAATGGTTGAAAACGGCATGCAAAAAAAAGTTACCGACACCTTTATGGTCGACGCGCTCAGCTTTACCGAGGCTGAGGCCCGCGTTATCGAAGAGGTAACCCCGTTCGTTTCCGGCGAAATGGATGTAACTTCGGTTAAGAAAACCAAGATTTCAGAAATCTTCCGCGACGACTCGGCCGACAAATGGTATCTCGTTAAGCCGGCGTTTATTACCATCGACGAGAAAACCGCCGCCGAAAAACGCTCGGTCAGCCAGATTCTCGTTGCCGGCAATAACTTCAAGCATGCCTACGATAACTTTATGGAGGGCATGAAGTCGACCATGGCCGACTTTGAAATCGTTTCCATAACCGAGACTGCCATTCTTGACGTTTACGGTGCCAAACTCGATGCCGGCAGTCAGCAATAATCTGCTCGCCATTCTCGGGCAGTTGCCCGCCTCGGTGGGCCTGGTTGCCGTCAGCAAGTTCCAGCCGCTCGAAAAAGTGCGGGAGGCCTACGACGCGGGTCAGCGGCGATTCGGCGAGAGTCGCGCCGATGAGCTCGTTGCCAAAGCGGCGGCTATGCCCGGCGATGCCGTGTGGCACTTTATCGGCCATTTGCAGACCAACAAGGTCAGGCGCGTTGTTGCGTGCGCATCGGTTATTGAAAGCATTGACTCGGAGCGGGTGCTTCGCGCAGTGTCGGCCGAAGCCGAGCGCATAGGGCGCCGCATCGACATCTTTTTGCAGGCTCATGTGGCTTTTGAGGAAACCAAAACCGGTTTCCTGCCCGAGGAGCTGCCTGCAGCCGCCGAACTTGCGGCCTCGCTGCCCGGGGTGCGCGTGGTCGGGCTGATGGGAATGGCTTCCAACACCGACAATGAGGAGCGCATCAATGCCGACTTTGCGGTGTTGGCCCGGTTGAGCAAAGAGTTGCAGCTCATAATCCCCTCAGCCACTGAATTATCGATGGGCATGAGCGGCGACTGGCCCCTGGCTGTTGCCCATGGTGCGACCCTTGTTCGCATCGGGTCGGCAATTTTTGGCACCAGGTGATGAACTTTTTTTTCACAATTTTTTGTATAAATAGTGTAAATGTCAGATTTTTTGTGTAACTTAGCACCGCAAAAACTGCCCCTAATTCATCTAAAAACGTATCAACTAATTATTTAACTCAATAACTCATAACTGTTTATGAAGAAAAGTGCTATCCTTTCTCTCGCATGCGCAGCTCTGATGTCGGTTAATTCCGCCTTTGCTGTTGTTCCCGAGATTGTTTATGTTGAGGATCCCGCTCAGGGCTACACCTTCAACCGCTTCAAAGACAACTGGTTCCTCACCGCAGAAGGTGGCGTAAACGTTGTCCTCGGCCCGACCGACAACGTTCTCTCCTTCAAGGATCGTATCGCCAGCCCCGCTTTCGGCATCCAGGCCGGTAAGTGGTTCTCGCCCATCATGGGCTTCCGTGGTGGTGTTTCCTACCTCGGCCAGCGCGGCGCCTCTAACAACATCAAGACCTATGGTCTGACTGCCGATGCTAACGGCTACAAGATGGTCGACGGCTACTACAAGACCCACGTTGGTCAGCTCGGTGTTGACTTCGACGCTATGCTGAACGTTACCAACTGGTGGTGTGGCTACAAGCCCAACCGCGTTTATAACTTCATCGCTTATGTTGGCGGCGCTACCTACTTCGGCTTCCAGCACAAGATTGTTAATGGCAAAGGCAACGATGGTTGGTCAAGCAGCTTCGACACCTCTCTGGCTCTCCGCGCCGGTATCATCAACAGCTTCAACGTAAGCAAGCAGGTTGCTCTTAGCCTCGACCTCCGCTACACCGCAATGTCGGCCAACAAGGAAGCTAAGCAGTATAACCGCATTGAAAACAACGTTGCTGCTCTCATCGGTGTTACCTACCTCTTCAACAACCGCACCTGGACTGCTCCTATCGTTCCGGTTATCCCCGTTATCGAAGACTGCGATCCCATCAAGGCTCGCCTCGCAGAATGCGAAGGCCGTCTGCAGGACACCCAGCGCAAGCTCGACGAATGCCTCCGTCGCCCCATGCCCAAGGCTCCCGAAGCTGCTCCCTGCATCCAGAACCTCGCTACTGTTTACTATCGCATCGGTTCCGCTACTGTTAACGCTACCGACCGCAACGTCCTCAAGAGCGTAGCCAACACCATCAAGAACTCCGGCGAAAAGTATGTTATCACCGGCTTTGCCGACAACTACACCGGCACCGACGCTGTTAACGCTCGTCTGCGCACCCGTCGTGCTGAAAACGTTAAGAAGATTCTCGTTGCCAACGGCGTTGACGCAAGCAAGCTCGAGGTTACCACCAACGCTACCGACCGCTTCGGCGGCAAGGCCAATGTTTATCTCGATCGTTGCGTAACCATCGCTCCCGTTAAGTAATACGGCCTAAATCGAAATTCCGCGAGGCTGCTCCCTGATTCAGGGCGCGGCCTCGCTCCGTTTTGGGGTTCTTATTGGCGGTGTGGAATCAGAAAAAAACTTAAAAACTTGCACACGTGCGGAATATTCGCTATTTTTGCAACTAATTATCAATCATTCGATCATAGATATCATGAAATTTCTACGCACTATTGCTGCTGTTGCGGCTCTCTTCGCAACTGTGGGCGCCTTTGCCGATGCCCCGTTCCGCCAGCACCGCTATGATTCATTTCAGGCTACTCCGACCGAGCCCGGCCAGATTTTGTTTGCCGGCAACTCGATAACGAATATGCACTCCTGGTTCGAGGCTTTCGGCTCGCATCAGGAGGTTGTTGGCCGCGGCAACTCCGGCGGCTATGCAACCGAACTGCTCGACAACCTCGAGAGCTATATTGATTCCAAGCCCTCGAAGCTATTCGTTATGATCGGCACCAACGACATTTCTTCCGGTTCGGCCTACGCCAAAACCGCACGCGACATTCAGATTATTGCTCAGCGCGTGCGCATTGAATCGCCCGAAACCGAAATCTATTTGCAGACCATTCTGCCCCGTTCGTCGAACGCCAAGCCTGACTATGAGCTCTGCAACTCGCTGGTGGCTCAGTTCGTGGCTGAAGCCAATGACTCGAAGATTCACCATATCAATCTCTCCGAGGTGTGTGCTCCGCTTAACGGCAACGGAACATGGAGCTACGACGGTCTGCATCCGCGTCCTATCGGCTACTCCGCCTGGTGTCACCACATTCAGGACCTTGTTGGCTACAACACCGTTTATCCCGCCGAAATCACGAGCCAGGACCCGGTTGGCGCCGGCAATAACTCCAACGGAGCCCGCGTTGAGCAGTTCCCCTACTATCCGGTCAGCGCCGACGATGTGCTCTTTTTCGGCGACGAAACCATTCATGGCGGCGAATGGCACGAACTCCTTCGCTCCAAGAATGTCAAGGACCGCGGCCTTATGTGGGGCTGGGGCGGTGTGAATCTGACCGTTGCGCGCAACATCGTGCGCACCGCGCTGCAGAACCAGGCTCAGAAACCCTCAAAAATTTTCCTGTTCTACGGCATCGGCGGTCAGGACGAAACCAACTATCGCCTTGTTGTAGACGAAGCCAAGGCGCAGGCTCCCGCCGCCCAGATTTTTGTTGTTTCGCTGACCCCATCGGCCAACACCGATCAGGATGCAGTTCGCACCGCATTCAACTCCAAACTCCGCACAATCGCTTCCGAAAAGGGCGCCACGTTCGTTGATATCTACACTCCGCTGAAGGAAGACCTCAGCAAGAATATAATGAACACCAACTATGTCAGCGGTCGCGGCTATATCGTCATGGCCAACGAACTGGCAAAACATATCGAGGGCACCAATCCGGTTTCGATGAGCGAGTATGAAAAGGTCTATAACCTTCGCGCCGCCCGCCGAATCATTGGCAATGCAATGACCGAGGCTTTCCGTGTTGACTATGGCTCCAATCCCGGCCAGGTCAAGGAATCGCACCGCGCTGAAATAGCTCAGGCCATTCAGGCAGCAGCCGATGCCGTCAATGACGCTAACCTGACTGCCGATGCGGCCACCGCCGCTGCCAATGCGCTCAATGCCGTTGTCGGCAACGCCCGCGCGGACCTGAACATGCCTTTCGCCTCAACGGCCGACGACCCCGTTTGGTACACACTCACCAGCCTGCGCGGCAGCAAAGTGCTCACCGCTGCCGAAACCGGTCTTAGCGGCGGCGCAGCCGTCGGCGCCTCGACCTCCGGCAGCAATGTGTGGCGGTTTGAATCGCGAGGCGACGAAACCTATAATATCGTCAATGGCCAGGGCTACTACATCACCCCCTCCGCGCCCTACGACACTCAGATGAAAGTGCAGACCGAGCTCCCCTCGGCCGGCTTTTCGCTGGGTTCATCAAACAAAAGCGGCGCATTCGTTATCTACTCTTCCGATTCGCAGCTCAACCAAACCCCAAAAGCTAATTTCCCGGTCTATAACTGGTTCAGCAAGTCCGGAGCATTTCCCGACGCTAACGATGAAGGTTGCGCCTGGAGCATCAGTCTCTACGAAGGCGATCTGATTGATGAAACCACCACCCCCGACAAAACCGGCTGGTATGAAATCCGGCGCGTCGACAACGGCTTGTCTGTTACCAACCTCGACGAAATGACCCTCCAGAACTCCAACGGCAATAAGTATTCCTATGCCATGCGCTACGTCGACAACCCGGCTCCCGGCCCCAAGAACTGGGTGCACATAACCGCTGAAAACGGCGCTCACTATATGAGCTCGCTCAATGGTTTCGAAGTCGGCGACCATATCTATGCCGTTCGTGAGCCTTATAACCTGGCCATCACTGCCAACGCTTCCGTGCCCGGTGCCTATAACATCCAGTATTTCTTTGCTTTCACCAACGAAGGTATCACCAATGTTATTGGCCGCAGCTCGAGCAAAAACGAGCCCCACTACCTTAAGCGCGTAAGCGATGCAACCCTCGCAGCCTATGATGAATGGAAGGTTAAGGTCGTAGGCAACACTGCCCCACTGGTTATGAACGACACCAAGGTTACGGTCAACCTGCCGGCCAACAAAGGCATTGCAACCGTTTACAACAACGGCTCATTTTTCCTCGACCATGGCACTCCGCTTACCGCCGACGACATCGTTGTGACTCCGGCTGCCGATGTGAAGCAGACCTACGACACTCCCGCTGTTGTGGTTGACCCTGCCACGAAGACTATCACAGTTGACTTCACCCAGACCGGAATCAAGGAGGTTGCCGCCAAGTCAGCCGCTCCCGCCCGGGCCTATGACCTCTGGGGCCGCCGCGTGGCCACTCCCCGCCATGGCCTCTATATCGTAAACGGTCGCAAAGTCCGCCTCTGATGCTAACTGTTACCGTACTGTCGTTTTCCTATCGCCGCGGTTTGCCTGAAGACCCTTCGGGCAATGGCGGCGGTTTCGTGTTTGATTGCCGTGCAATCCACAATCCCGGGCGCTACGACGACTATAAGCAGCTCGATGGCCGCGATGCCGCGGTGCGCACTTTTTTAGAGGACGATGGCGAAATCCTGACGTTCCTCAGCCATTGCTATGCGCTGGTCGATGCAGCCGTTGAGCGTTATGTAAGCCGCGGGTTCACCGACCTGCAGGTGGCATTCGGGTGCACTGGCGGCCAGCATCGCTCGGTCTATTCCGCCGAAGCCATGGCCGCGCACCTGATGAAGCGCTTCGGCCCTGAAATCGGGGTGAATCTCTATCATCGCGAACGCCGATGAAAGCAATGGTCTTTGCTGCCGGCGAGGGAACGCGCCTGCGTCCGCTAACCCTAAGCCGCCCCAAGGCTCTGGTCGAGGTTGGCGGCAAACCGATGCTGGCGCGTGTGCTCGAAGGCCTCCGGGCCGCCGGGGTGAAGGATGTTGTTGTCAATGTTCATTATCTCGCCGAAATGATTATCGACTTTCTGGCCGATAATGATTTCGGGCTGAACATAACCATTGCCGACGAGAGCGCCCGGCTGCTCGACACCGGCGGCGGTCTGCTCGCTGCCCGGCCTTTGCTCGACGGCCGCGAGCCGATTCTGCTCCATAATGCCGACATTTGCACCGATCTGAGTTTGCGGCGCCTGGAGCTTCGCGGCGATGCAACTTTGCTGGTCAGCGCGCGCCGGTCGTCGCGGCGGCTGGTTTTTGATGCCGATAACCGCCTGACCGGTTGGATTAACGAAACTACCGGCGAAACCCGCGGCGACGCGTCGGGCCGGCGAATGGCCTTTAATGGCATCCACGTTGTTTCGCCCGCAATCTTCCCGAAGCTTGAGGAGTATTCGCGCGCTGTTGGCAGCGATGTGTTTTCGCTGACGCCATTCTATGTTGCAATGGCCAAGGAGTGTGAAATTTACGGTTGCCCGCTGTCGGGCTATCGCTGGCATGATGTCGGCGACCTGAACAAACTTGAGGCGGCCAACGCCGATTTCTCGTGAAACGCCTGATTGCCGTCATATTCTTCTGCGCGGCGCTGCCGGCCATGGCCGGCAGCTTCCTGAAGTCGCTGCCAAAGGTGTCGACCGTGCTGCCAGGCTATGAATCGCCCGATTCGGTTGCCGAGCGCTTGTCGGTGCTTCCGCTCTGTCCAGCCGAGGGCCTTTGGCAGATGACCGACGGCGGTGCAATTTTTGCTATCGAGCGCAATGAGCCTTCAACCTCGCTGGCGCCCGCGCAGATGCGTCTGGTTATGGTGCGCTCCCCCTGGCGCACAGTCCGCCCCGGAACCGTTATCGGCCATTTGCAGCCCACTCCCAAGCCCGGAGTCTACGAGGCGCGGCTCTACACTGATTTTGCCCTTCGCAGCGGCCTGAGTGTGCCCCGCGGATTCACTCTGACGCTCAATTCCGACTCGTCGGTGATGACCATCGAGCCGTTTAAGTTCTTTTTGAAGGTCAACGTGTTCCGGCTGCTGCCTTATATGTATAGGCGCGTTGTTGAGCAGCAGCAGTCGCGTCCGAGCGGCCTGACGGGCGCTGTTAAAATCGCGCCGGCAACCGATTCTCATCCTCTTTCGCCCGTTTATCTATGAAGCGCCTATTGGTTATTCTCCTTTCCGTTTCGCTGGCGCTGGCCGCAGCTGCCAAACGTCAGAAAACCGGCCCCGGGCGGCTGACGCGCCAGGCGGTGGAGCAACCGGCTCCCGAGGTGCTCTACGACACTATACGCCCCGGAGCGGTTCGCTGCTCGGGCTATGATAAGCCCAACAGCGCCACGCGCGAAACCTTTTTCGTTACCAATCTCGATTCAATCGACATTGCCGGAGTGGCCGTTGAGTTCGACTATTTCGACGCTCAAGACCGGCAGTTGCACCGCGCCGCCCATACCGTTATAATCGACATTCCCGCCGGCCAGACGCGCTCGGTCAGCGTTCCCGCCTGGGACCGCAATCATGCGTTTCACTATTATCTTTCCGGTGCACCTGCGCGTCGCCGTTCGTCGCCGTTTAAGGTCAAGTCAACGGTGAGCTACGTTTTGCGCCGCCGTTAGCTGACGTTGTAGTTCAGATGCTTCGACGAGTCGCGTTTCTGCGATTTTCCCTTACGTGAAAAAACTGCCTTCAGCAGCCGTCGGGCCGTGTGCTTGCGGCGGTGATAGCTGCTGAATGTGTCTCCCTCCTCGAAATCGGGCATATAGGTCGAGTCGGGCGATACGTAGCAATACGTAATCTCCTTTATCAGCGCCGAAGTGAAATCCTGGTCGGTCGCAACTTCGTCGATCTGGCTCAGCTCCGGGGCTATGCAGGCAATTCCGAGTTCGGCGCATTTCTTTTTAATGGCGCCGATGGTGGAATCATAGCGCTCCTTGAGCGGCGTCAGGTCGAAGTCGTTCCACTCCGTTTCGCCCATTTTCTGCACCGGTCGCAGCTGAATTATGTCGGGCATGCCGTCGGACTGCCATAGCTTCCAGAATCGGTCACCCTCAAGGTCTTCGATGTTGCGCGAATTGATTGTATAGTTAACGCGCAGTTTCAGCCCGAGGCGACGTTTAACGTAGGCAATCTTCTTTGTCAGTACCTGCAGTTCTTCGAAATTGGCGCCTGGCATCAATTCTTCGTAGATTTCTTTTGAGGTCCCGTGGAGCGACAGGGTCAGTTCATCGAGCCCGGCTTCGGCCAGCTCACTCAGGCTCACGTTGCCGCGCGCAATCTGTTTGCCGTTGGTTGTCAAGGCAACGTAGGGAACGCCGTCGGCTTTTGCCGCGCTGATAATCTGAGGCAAGCCGCCATAGAGGGTCGGCTCGGTTGCGCATCCCACCTGAAGTTTCAGCGCACGCTTGAAAAACGCGCGCCGGATGCGATTGAACTGCTCGGAGTCAATGCGCTGACCTTTCATCGGTTTGCGCCCCTCGGGGTCGGACATGTAGCACATTTTGCAGCGCAGGTTGCAGGCCATCACGGGGTCGAAAAACACTCCCGCCATGCGCCTGCCGCTAACCAGAAACGCCCAGAGGCCGAGCAGCTTGACCCGACCCGGTATGCGCCCCGACACTGCCAGCTTCAAATACTCATAGATTCCCATTTTGGCGGAGCTTCAGGGCAACAACATTTTCGATGTGGGCGGTGTGGGGGAACATGTCGACCGGCTGAACGGCCGTGATGTCATATTTCGCATTAAGCAGCGCAAGGTCGCGTGCCTGAGTGGCCGGGTTGCAGCTGACGTAGACAATCCGCTCCGGCTCTGCGGCGAGAATAACGTTGGTAACGTCCTCGTGCATTCCGGCTCGGGGCGGGTCAACAATCATAACGTCGGGCCTGCCATGCTTCTCAATAAATTCGGCGGTCAGTATGTCTTTCATGTCGCCGGCGTAGAACAGGGTGTTGTCTATGCCGTTGAGCGCGGAGTTGACCTTGGCGTCCTCAATGGCCTCCGGAACGTATTCGATGCCGACTACCTGCCGCGCGCGGCGCGCAACGAAGTTGGCAATCGTGCCCGTGCCGGTGTAGAGGTCATAGACCAGCTCCCCGCCCTTCAGGTCGGCCAGCTCGCGCGCAACGGAGTATAGGCGGTAGGCCTGGCGCGAATTGGTCTGATAGAACGATTTCGGCCCCACGCGGAATCGCAGCCCCTCCATCTCCTCTTCGATGTAAGGCCGGCCGGCATAGGTGTGTACCTCCAGGTCGCCGAACGTGTCGTTGGCCTTCAGGTTAATCACGTAGAGCAGCGAGGTTATCCGGTCGCCGAACTGTGCGGCTATGGCGCTCATCACCGTGTCTATCCCCTCGGGGTCATCCTCGCCGAAGCTCATCAGGGCCATCACCTGGCCTGTGGAGGCCGTGCGTATCATCAGGGTGCGCAACAATCCCTGGTTTTCGCGCAGGTCGTAAAACGTCAGCCCTTTCTCCTTGCCCAGCTGCCTGACGAAGTTGCGCAGCTCGTTGCCTATGCCGGCATCCTGCAGGTGGCAGAAGTTGATGTCGAGCACTTTGTCGAACGCTCCGGGAATGTGGAATCCTGCCGCGCGGCGGTCGGCAAACTCCTGGCCCGACGCCATCTGCTCGGGGGTGAGCCACAGTTTGGAGCAGAAGGTATATTCCATCTTGTTGCGATAATCCCATATATTGTCCGAGCCGAGCGCGGGGGCAACCTCGGGATGAGGTATCTTGGCTATGCGGTCAAGGCAGTCAACCACCTGATTGCGCTTGCATTGCAGCTGAAAGTCGTAGGGCAGGTGCTGCCAGCGGCAACCGCCGCACAGGCCGAAGTGTTCGCAGCGGGGGGCGACGCGCAGCTCCGACGGCCGGGTCAGCTCCTCTATGCGCCCTTCGGCATAAGAGTGTTTTTTGCGGGTAAGGCGCACTCGCGCTATGTCGCCGGGGGCGCCGTAGGGGATGAACACCACCATGTTGTCCACCCTTGCCAGGGCGTTTCCTTCGGCCGCCACCGCGGTTATCTCCACGCCCTCGAGTACGGGCAGTTCTTTCTTTTTTCGTGCCATAAAAGTCAGCGGTTATTGCAGGGTTGCGGCAGATGATGGCTGGGCCACGAGCCACACCACATCGCCGGCATTGAAAATTTCAGACGGGTTCAGTTGCACAAAGTTGCCGGCGCGTTGCAGCGCCACCACCAATACGTGTTTGTCGGTGCGCAGGTTGGCCTCGCTCAGCGATTTGCCCGGCAGCGGCGACGTGTCGCTCAGGGTCACCGACATCAGCTTCACGTCTTCGGCCGAAGTGGCGGTGACGCTCTCTTCCGAGCCTTGCTCAAGGTCGTTCATGAAGGCCGTGATGCGGTCTTCGGTGCCTATCACTCCGACCACGTCGCCCGGAAACAGGCGTTCGTCGCCGCCCGGCACCGGAATCACGGCGCCGCCGCGCTGAATCGAAGCGATGTTCACTCCGTATTTCCGCCCTACGTTGCTGATGCTCAGGCGGTCGCCCACGTAGGGGAAGTCATAGCCCACTGTGCCGTAGGCTATGTGCATGTCGCTGACCAGATTGTTGTTGTGGCCGGTGCGGCGCAGCTCGCGCTCGTTGAGGTTATCGAGAAAGCGCGATTCGATGCGCGACAGGCGGTGGCGCGTGCGGCGCGACACGAAGATGAAGGCCAGCACGAAAATCGATACTCCCCACGCACCCCCCAGCGGCACGCCGAAGTGGTCGCTTATCACGTACACCACGAACGCCGCACACAGAATCAGCCTTATCACGCTCATGGCCAGCAGCGGCACGTCGTTGCGCGAGTTGAGCCTCACCAGCAGGGCGCGTTCGGCCTTTTTCGAGGCGGGAAACGTCAGTCCGAGCAAGAAGGGCGACATCGATGCCAGCGTTGCCGCGCAGCAGGCGAATCTGCCCCAGAAGCCGGTCAGCACATTCTGTATGGCCGGATTTATGTAAAGCTTGAAAATCAGAATTATGGCTATGATGACGATGCTGTAGAGCAACACCCGCCAGGCATATCTCCTGAGCACCCGCTGCCATAGCTGGCGGTTTTCGCTCGAGGCGGCGGTGTTGGCCGACAGGCGGTCGATCAGGAACTGCCAGCGCCGGGGCAGGTGCTTTTCGGCGAAGTTGTAGGCCGGGTCGGCCATGCGTATGAAGTAGGGTGTGGTAAACGTGGTGATTACCGACACGGCCACGATTATCGGGTAAATCGACGGGTCAAGCACTCCGAGCGAAGTGCCCAGGGTGGCTATGATGAATGAGAATTCGCCGATTTGCGTCAGGGTGAAGCCGCTCTGTATGGCCACTTTCAGGGTCTGGCCGGTGAGCAGCATGCCGGTGGTGCTGAAGAAGATGCCTCCGCAAATCACCATTACCGACAGCAGCAGTATCGGCTGCCAGTACTGCACGATGACCGAAGGGTTAACCATCATGCCCACCGAGATGAAAAACACTGCTCCAAACAGGTTTTTCACCGG
>CAYSMP010000088.1:0-16198 GCA_964432215.1 uncultured Sangeribacter sp. | reverse complement strand
ACAAGCCGCTTGGGAGGCGGTTGGGAAACCGCCGTTCCATAGTTCAGTCGCGGCGGCGGATCTTGACGGGGATGACGCCTTCGGGGATGGTGTCGACCACCAGAAGGAGATGTCCTCCCCCTCCGGCTCCGAGCATCTTCCATGCCAGCGCCTGGTCTTTCCATCGGTCGATGTGCTCCTGCACACCGGGCTGCATCATGGCCGGGAACATCGCGACCTGGGCGTTGAATGAATCCCTGAATGCCTCCGCGAATGCCGTCAGATCCTTCGCCATGATGGCGTCCCAGCAACGGGCTGCCGCATCTGTCAGGTCCTTCACCTTTCCCGGTGTGATGTCCTTGCCGTCGACCACAGAGCATCCGGGACGGCGTGGGAACATCGGCACCACGCAGACATGGCCCTCGAGCCATGACAGTATCTCCTCGTCATGTATGGTCTCTATCCTCTCCGGCCAGTAGTGACCGTCGTAGTAGTGGCGAGAAAGACCCGAGATGCATATGCCGATGGCATCCTGTGCGCCTGAGACGTGTCCCTCATTCTCCGGATCATTCTCAAAGCAGAAGAGCAGCCGCGCCAGCATCTCCTCATTGTATGCAGGAAGCTCGACCGGCCATATCTTCTTGGCCGCATTGCGTGTGGAGGTCGACATGCCGCCACGTTCCATGAACTCATGGGTCGGCTCGATGGATGCCGTTATGGCCCATCCTGCACCGTGCTCCGACACATATGGTTGGTCTATCCAGGTTCCGGCGATATCGATGCGGTAGGGGAGGAGGGATTGCGCTTTGCGCAGTATCGGAGCCGGAGGCTCAGTATCGGTACTTAGTACAGTATCGGCTTCGCAGTATGACCTTTTCGACTCAGTGCTGTACTGCGGCTCTGCCGCCGATACTGAGCCAACGGCTCCCATACTGCATGCAGTGCCGATACTTCCCAAAACCAGGTATTGCACTCCGTTAACTTCGCAGAAACGGCGCTTGGCGTCGTTGTCGCCATTGGAATTGACTATGAGGATGTCCGGGTTAGTCTGCTTGACTGTATCTATGAAATCGAGGATGCCGGTGCCGGTGTTGATGAAGGCGTCCTTCACGTGGCGGACCGCCTTTACCATGTAGAGCCGTTCCTGCTCCGAGGCGACAGGCTTGCGCCCTTTCAGCAGCTCAAAGTTCCGGTCGGAACCGATGCCGACGTAGAGGTCGCCGTACTTGGCCGCCTCCTTAAGGAAGCTGACATGTCCGGAATTGAGCATATCGAAGAACCCGGAGACAAACACCTTTGGTGAAGTATTAAGTATCGGCGCTCTGCGCAGTATCGGCTTCGCAGTATGGGTGCTTTGCCCATTATTATTTTTAAAATTATCTGCCAAGATTATGAATTACTCGTTTTCTTTGGTAATTTTGAAAAAAATATAGTGAAAGGAAAGAAATAACTAAAAGAAATAACTAATAGAGACGATGACTATGATACTGCGAAGCCGACACTGCGCGGAGCGCCGATACTTAGCCTCCGGCTCCGATACTTCATTAAATAATTCGGGAAACCGAATTATTTTACGATTCCTTTTTCGAGATATTCCTCGAGGTTGAGCTTCACCTGCTCGCCGGCACGTTCCACGGCCACCTTTGCCATGTCGGCGTCGACCATCAGGTTGACAAGCTGCTCGAAGGAGGTCTTCTTCGTCGGGTCCCAGCCGAGTTTCTTCCTCGCCTTCGTCGGGTCTCCCCATAGATTCACAACGTCGGTCGGACGGTAGAAGTCCGGCGATACTTCGATGACGACTTTTCCGGTAGCCTTGTCGATGCCTTTCTCATTAACTCCTTCGCCTACGAAGTCCAGTTCGATACCAGCGCGCTTGAAGGCGTAGAGGCAGAACTCGCGCACCGAATGCTGTTCGCCGGTTGCGATCACATAATCCTCCGGTTCCGGTTGTTGGAGAATCAGCCACATGCACTCTACATAATCCTTTGCATAACCCCAGTCACGTAGGGAGTCAAGGTTGCCGAGATAGAGCTTGTCCTGCTTTCCCTGTGCTATACGGGCAGCAGCAAGTGTGATCTTGCGTGTCACGAAAGTCTCGCCGCGGCGTTCGCTCTCATGGTTGAAGAGGATACCGGAGCAGGCGAACATATTGTAAGCCTCGCGGTACTCCTTCACAATCCAGAAACCATATAGCTTTGCCACCGCATAGGGGCTATAGGGATGGAAAGGGGTATTCTCATTCTGGGGTACTTCCTCCACTTTGCCATAGAGTTCCGAAGTCGAAGCCTGGTAGAAACGGCATGTCTCGGCAAGTCCGCACTGGCGGATACCCTCGAGAAGACGGAGCACACCGGTAGCGTCAACATCGGCAGTGAACTCAGGCGAGTCGAAGCTCACCTGCACGTGGCTCTGGGCGGCAAGGTTATAGACTTCGTCTGGACGCACCTTGTTGAACACCTGGATGATCGACATCGAGTCGCCTAGGTCGGCATAATGGAGATGGAAATGGGGGTGGCCTTCAAGATGCGCGATACGTTCTCGGAAATCGACGGAGGAGCGGCGGATAGTCCCGTGCACGTCATAACCTTTCTCTATAAGTAATTCGGCAAGATAAGAGCCATCCTGGCCTGTGATGCCGGTGATTAGAGCTGTTTTCATTCTTTATCAAAAAATATTAATAATCTTTACGCCAAACCATCTTGTTGACCACTGTCACATACGATTGTATGATCTTAACTACAATCGTGCTGACATTCTCTCCGATATATACTTTCACGGGAATGCCGTCATCATGATTACGGTTCATCTCGATTGCTGTCTCCACGGCCTGCAGAAGTGACTTCTCGTCAATACCTGCAAGAATAAAACCTGCGTTGTCAAGACTTTCGGGGCGCTCTGTTGAGGTGCGGATACAGATTGCGGGGAAAGGATGACCAACGGAAGTAAAGAAACTGGATTCTTCAGGGAGGGTACCGGAATCGGAGATTACAGCTGCAGCGTTCATCTGAAGGCAGTTGTAGTCGTGGAAACCGAGTGGTTCGTGCTGTATCACTCTCTTGTCGAGCTTGAAACCTGACTGTTCCAAACGCTTACGGCTTCGGGGATGACAGCTGTAGAGTATGGGCATATCGTATTTCTCGGCAATTGCGTTGATGGCATTGAAGAGGGAGAGGAAATTCTTTTCAGTGTCAATGTTCTCCTCGCGGTGTGCTGAGAGGAGTATGTACTTGCCTTTTTCCAGTCCGAGACGCTGATGGATGTCGCTTGCCTCAATGTCCTTGAGATTCTCATGAAGCACTTCTGCCATCGGTGAACCGGTAACATAGGTGCGCTCCTTAGGAAGCCCGTTGTCAGCAAGGTAGCGGCGAGCATGCTCGGAGTAGCAGAGGTTGACGTCAGAGATTATATCTACGATACGGCGGTTTGTCTCCTCAGGCAGACATTCGTCCTTGCAGCGGTTTCCGGCTTCCATGTGGAAGATTGGGATGTGCAGACGTTTGGCAGCTATGGCTGAGAGACATGAGTTGGTATCGCCGAGGATGAGGAGTGCATCAGGCTTTATGTCAACCATCAGCTTGTAGGAACAGTTGATTATATTACCTACAGTCGCACCGAGATCGTCACCTACCGCGTCCATATATACTTCCGGATCTGCGAGCTTCAGGTCCTTGAAGAATACACCGTTGAGGTTGTAGTCATAGTTCTGACCGGTGTGGGCGAGGATAGTGTCGAAGTATTTGCGGCACTTGTTGATGGTCGCAGCAAGACGGATAATCTCCGGACGTGTGCCTACTATTATGAGGAGCTTCAGTTTGCCGTTGTCAGCAAAATGTATATCTTTATAATCAGTCTTCATACATATGGATATTATAGACAGAAGCACATAAATTTTTTAATTTTGACATAAGGACATAAGAACATAAATTTTTGTCCTTTTGTGCTTATGTCTTAAATGCGCTTATGTCTTTATTTTACGGGATCGAAGAAGGTGTCGGGATGGTTGGGGTCGAAGATCTCGTTGCAGTACATGACGGTCACGAGGTCTTCTGTATCGGAAAGGTTTATGATATTATGGGTGTAACCGGGAAGCATGATTACAGACTGGATCTTGTCACCGCTGACTTCATACTCCAGCACTTCATCCGTCCCTTCTTTGCGCATCTGGATGAGTCCATGTCCTTTCACTATAATGAACTGCTCCCACTTGGTATTATGCCAATGTTGGCCTTTAGTGATTCCGGGCTTTGAGATATTGATGCTCACTTGTCCACATTTAGGAGTATGGACAAGTTCAGTGAAGCTTCCCCGGTTGTCAACGTTCATCTTAAGATCGAAGACAGCTTTTTCCTTCGGAAGATAGGATAGATATGTGGAGAACAGCCTCTTGGCGAAACTGTCTGCCGGAATCTCAGGAATCATCAATGTCTGAGGCATCTCTGCGAACTGATGCAGAAGATCGACTATCTCACCAAGTGTCACATGGAAAGTAGTTGGAACTGCACAGTATCTTCCATCCTCTTTCAATACAGTCTCCACTCCTTCGAACTCGCAATGATGTTCCTTGCCCTGCAGTGCGAGAATCATCTCCTCCACAAGGTCATCTATATAGAGAAGCTCCAATTCAACAGACGGGTCATTGACTTGAATGGGAAGGTCATTGGCTATGTTGTTGCAGAAAGTGGCAACCGCTGAGTTGTAGTTGGGACGGCACCATTTGCCGAAAAGATTTGGGAATCGGTATACAAGAACCTTGGCACCGGTTTCATCCGCATGGTTGAAGAAGAGTTCCTCCCCGGCTTTCTTGCTCTCGCCGTAGGGATGTCCGGCATAGCGGCCGATGAGGGTTGCCTGGATGGAGCTGCTGAGCATGACCGGGCAAGTATTGCCGTGCTTTTTCAGAGTGTTGAGTAGGATTGAAGAGAAACCGAAATTGCCCTTTTGGAAATCCTCAGGATTCTCTGGACGGTTGACACCGGCGAGATTGAAGACGAAGTCCGCCTCACGGCAGTAGCGGTCGAGTTCCTCAGGAATGGAGTCGATGTCGTATTCAAACACCTCGTCGATCTTGACGGGATAATTTTTGGCTTTCCCCTCCTTTATGTTGTTGAGTTGGGCACATAGGTTTTTACCGACGAAACCTTTGGCACCAGTGACTAATACTTTCATGTCTAAGTTTTCAGCGTTTTCGTCGTTGTCAACGTTGTCGCCGAGATAAATATATTACTGTACGAAGTTGCCTTCTCCGGAAAGTTCCTTCTGGATGTATTCGAGGGAGGAAATCTTCTCCTTGGTCTCCTCCACGTTGAGCTGGCGGGTGTTGTTGGAGTTGAATTCTGTGAGGGTGTTGCGGGTTTCGTCCCCTTCCTTGAAGAACTTGTCGTAGTTGAGACCACGGTTGTCGGCAGGTACGCGGTAAAAGTTACCCATATCCTCCGCCTTTGCGCATTCTTCATTGGTGAGAAGTGTCTCATACATCTTCTCACCATGGCGGATACCTATTACTTTGATATCCTCTTTCTTGCCTCCAAAGAGCTCGCAGACAGCCTCAGCCTGAGTGCCTATAGTGCAAGCCGGAGCTTTTTGAACGAGAATATCACCATTCTGTCCATGCTCAAAGGCAAAGAGCACCAAATCCACAGCCTCATCAAGACTCATGATGAATCGTGTCATGTTCGGTTCCGTAAGTGTGATGGGATTCCCGGAACGGATCTGCTCAATCCAAAGGGGAATCACAGAACCACGTGAACACATCACATTGCCGTAACGTGTGCAGCATATCTTGGTCTTTCCGGAATAACGGGACTTTGCAACTGCAACTTTTTCCTCAATAGCCTTGGTAATACCCATTGCATTGATTGGATATGCCGCCTTGTCGGTGGAAAGGCAGATAACGGCTCCTACTCCAGCCTCGATTGCAGCAGTAAGTACATTGTCAGTACCGTTGACATTAGTCTTCACTGCCTCCATAGGGAAGAACTCGCAGGAAGGGACCTGCTTGAGTGCAGCTGCATGAAATATATAGTCTACTTCAGGCATGACGTTACGGCATGACTGAAGGTCACGAACATCGCCAATGTAAAACTTTATCTTGTGAGCTACTTCAGGATAACGTACTTGATATTCATGACGCATATCGTCCTGTTTCTTTTCATCTCGGCTGAAGATACGAATTTCCTTGATATCCGTATTTAAAAAGCGGCGAAGTACGGCATTACCGAACGAGCCTGTACCTCCTGTGATAAGGAGGGTTTTATTTTTGAAGATTGACATCTTTTAAAGTATCTGAATTTTACTTACATTAATGTGCAAGCCTTGTACATTTACTACTTTTTAGGAGTATGTGATTTATATGATTACTTGTATTCTATGTATTAGATCGTTTTAAGCTATATTAGCATTTTAATGTTATCTGGATAATGAATTATACTAAAAGAATCTGTGAACTTAATTGCAAAAAATAAATAGATACCCAATATTTGACAGGCTATGTCTCCGACTCTATCTACATTAGCCATTGAGGTTTTCCGAGAATCTCTATGCATTTATTCATGATTCCCCTGATTTTGTTGTTCTCCATATTATTATCATAAATCTTCTGGAATGCAGCTTCTATCCATGTGATAACTTCTCCCATAGAATGACCCATTTTGACATTAGGTTGTGCTACCCCATGCATATGTGTCATTGTCTCACTGACTAATTCATCGAAAATTCCTGCTTCTGCTCCGTAAATACCTCCACAACTGCAATTATATGCTCATCTTACAAGTATCTCATATTGCATTCTATCCATAATACTCTTTTATTCTTTTTTAGCTTGTAATAATTTTTTAATCCTAATGAACAAGAATATTCTTTTCTGCAAATCTTAAATCCTTCTCATCATCGATCTCATACCACTGAAGATGCTTAGGCTTTAATACATACATAGACATTCTATGAGTAAGCCTTGTATGAATAGTTGGAATCTCTTCGTTCTCCCCAATATACGTAGTTGCAAGATCTTCATCTGGTGTTGCTACATCCTCAATCTCAAATTCGTATCCTCGTTTTAGATATTTAGAACGATTTTTTTCATAATCATCTATCATTTCCAGATAGAATCTGTTTGATATTTTATGGATCCCAACAAGTTCCCCATATGGAGCTTCTCCAGTTTCCTCAATCAGAACTTCCTTATCAGTTGAGCATTTTAGTAGGTTTAGGTTTTCATCAACTGCTATATAATATTGGTCTTGAAACTTTATCACGTCTGAAGCGAGCATAATATCTGGGTGTTCATCCTCAATAAGTAACTCCAATGCCCTTGGCTCATAGACAAGGTCTGATTCCAACAGTAAGAAATTCTTGTTTCCGATGGCATGTTTACATTGGAAGAGTGTCTCCATACTGTTAGATTCCGCAAACAATGGACTGAAGACCGTTTCAATCTGAGGATATCTTTGGCTGAGACTCTTGTACCATTCATGGTGATAACCTGTACCAATTATTATCCGTCTTATTCCGACCGAAAGCATATTCTCAATGGAGCGCTCTATCATTGATTTTCCCTTGAATTCAATGAAACCTTTGGGCATGGCAGTGGTACGCGATCCGAAACGCGTACCTTTCCCTGCCGCCATTATCACTGCTGTGTCCATCATTTCTTTAACGGAGTTTCGATTCCCATTTCATTAAGACCTTTTTCGAAGGTCTTGAAGAAGGCGTCTATGTCCGGTGTATCGATTGAACCCAGCGAACATAGTCTGAAAGTATCGGTTGTGGATATCTTGCCAGGGTATATTGTAAATCCATTTTCATAACAGTAATCATGAATTTTACTGAAATCCCAATTTGGATGATCGGGGTATTTTATCGATACCACAAGACCGGATTCCTTATCACGTTCTATTATATAATCTAAGCCTAGCTTGGCCACCCCTTCATGGATTGCCTCATTCACTCTCTTGTGGCGTGTAAACTTAGCTTCCTCCCCTTCATCAAAATATTCCTTAATCGCCTGACGGAGTGCATAGGCTGTCTGTACGGGGGGAGTGAAATGCATCTCGCCCGTCCTCTCAAAGAAATCATATTGTAGGAAAAGATTACAATAATAGGAACGTTTAGGATAATCCTTTGAGCGCTCAATGAGCTCGCGGTCTCCGACAATGAAGGAGAGACCACTCATTGCCATTAGACCTTTCTGGGCAGAAGCCATACAGAAGTCAACATTATCTTTCTCTATGTCAAATGGAATCATGCCAAGAGAAGATGTTGTGTCAACTATAAATGTTGCTCCGAACCTATGTACGATTTCTCCTATTTCTCTAATTGGATTTAGAAGCCCTGTTCCTGTCTCATGATGGGTGGTGTATACCAAGGCAATATCTGGATTCTCTTTAAGTGCTTCCTCTATTAATCCGAGATTTGGTCTGTCAAATATTGGCTGACGCAGGTCAATATGGGGCATGCCATAGTATTGGCAGACCTCGACAGCACGCGTACTGTAGGCACCATTGTTTATGACGAGTATCTTCTTGCATTCTGGAAGAAGTGAATTTAGACAGATATCTATATTGATGGTGCCAGAACCACAAAATAACACACATGTATGTTTTTTCGGATCCCCGTGGGCTATTTTCACAAGATCAATGCGGAGCTGCTTCATCAAGTCTGCAAATTCCTTCTCTCTTGGACAGATATCAGGAACCACCTGAGCCATCTTGACTGTGTCGGTGGTAGTGGCGGGTCCTGGGTTCAACAAAATGTTTCTTTTAATTTCCATAGCTTTCGATGAATTCCATAAAGGCTTCCTTGTTTTCAATAGGAGTTGTCTTAGGTCTACCTAAGTTTTCACGGGAGTTGATGCCAACCTTGATTTCTATAAGGGTTGGTCCGTTTTGGTTAAGAGCGCAGTTAATTGCTGTCACTATATCCTCTTCTTTATCCGCAGTCCAAGTATGTTTATAGCCACATGCTTTGGCTATTGATGGAATATCTATATTGAATCCAAGGGTTGGTTGCCCTCCCACTGATTCATGTGTTCCATTATTGAAAACAATATGGATGTAGTTTTTTGGAGCGATGTTTCCTATATTGGTTATGGCACCCATATGCATTATGAATGCTCCATCTCCATCGAAACAAAATACCCTTCTGTGTGGTTTCCCAATACATATTCCAAGTGCAATTGATGAAGAGTGCCCCATAGAGCCGACCGTCAGGAAATCCGACTTGTGCGATTGTCCTTTTGCATCACGGTACTCATACAATTCCCTTGACAGCTTTCCTGTCGTGGATACAATGATGGAATCAGAGGGAATGTTGTCAATTATACACTTCATCGCATCCTCACGGCATACCGGATTCTCATTTAGGACCTTTTTCTGAAGCTTGTAAGGTCCAAATGTACCCTTTTTGATGACTATTGCATGGGGCTTAAGTGTTTTCTTGCAGTTGGCGATGATCGATTCAACTGCTGATTCGGCTTCTTCGTCACTTTCCGGCAACACAAGCCATGGAATTTCCATGGCATCCAGCAATGAGAGTGTCACAGCACCTTGCTTCACATGCTGTGGTTCGTCATGGGCACCTGGTTCTCCACGCCAGCCTATCATCACGATCATAGGTATGGAATAAACCTTTTCGTCAGCAAGGGAAAGAAGTGGGTTTACGGCGTTGCCGATGCCTGAATTTTGCATATAGACCATAGGTATCTCACCTGTGGCAAGATAGTGTCCGGTAGCTACGCCTACGGCTGAACCCTCATTCGCTGTAATTATGTTGTGGTCAGCGTTCACGTTGTCTGTGATGTAGGCACAGACATTCTTCAGCAGTGAGTCTGGGACTCCGGCAAAGAATGACACTCCATTTGACTGAAGAGTCTTAATAAATACTTCTGGTGTTATCATATTCTTTTATTTAGTGCCGGGGATGAGTTCAAGGATCTCTTTTATAGGCATGCAGAATGGAGTAGCTTCTTTGGCCCGTTCGTTGATAAGTATTGTCTCGGCTGCTTTTTTCATTGCTGGATACGCAGCCCGCAGCATATGGTTGGCATAGATGACAATGTTTGCACCCCATTTGGCAAGTTCTTTCTCATAAATCTGGTTGTAGGTAGTGGGAACCACAACGATAGGAATTTTGGGGTGTTTCTTACGGAACTCGATTATAAATTCCTTTATATCCTCACCACTCTTGTCCTTGCTGTGGATCATTATACCATCTGCACCAGCATCAACATAGGCGAATCCGCGTTCAATAGCATCAGAAACAGGCTTGCCTGCGATAAGGCTCTCAATTCGGGCAATAATCATGAAGTCTTTGGTGATCTGCGCATTTTTACCGGCTTTAATCTTCTCACAGAAGTGTTCTATTGTATCCTGAGTTTGGATTGCATCTGTGCCGAAGAGGGAGTTTTTCTTGAGTCCAATCTTATCCTCAATTATTATTGCTGATACACCATGACGTTCAAGGGTGCGGACGGTGAAAACAAAGTGCTCTATCTTTCCTCCTGTATCACCGTCGAAAATGATTGGCTTTGTGGTACATTCAAGGATATTGTTGAGATCCTGCAAACGAGTCGTGAGATCGACAGCTTCGATATCCGGCTTTCCTTTGCTTGTAGAGTCTGTAAGTGAGCTTGACCACATACCATCGAAAGCCTTGCGTTTTCCGCCTTCTTCTACTTCGAGATTCTCGATGATTAAACCGCAGAGACCATCATGGGCCTCCATTATCCTAACTATAGGTTTGGAAGCTATGAGACGGCGAAGGGTCTTCATTCGTACTTCAGGAGTAGTACCCAAAGCTTTCTCCTCTTCCACAAGTCCAGTTGAGTTTATTCCTTTGGTATATGGAATCTCAATTACCTCTCCTCCAACTTCCTCCATCACTTTAAATACCTCATCACGAAGTTCCATGTCCATTCCCGTCTTCCAGTCATCGCCATGGATTATGTAATCTGGCTTTATTTTCTTCAGATTGGGTATGTAACTCCATTCGTCTTGAGGAACGACTTCGGACACTCCTTTGATATTCTCTACTACAGCCTTACGTTGTTCATATGTGAGGAAAGGCAGTCTCTTGCGTTCTGCTACTGCTTTGTCGGTAAAAAGACCTATTATGACATCGCCATACTTAGCTCCCTCATTGATGATGTTGATAAGACCTGGATGCATGATGTCAGCCACCATGCCAAGGTATACTTTTTTTTTTGCCATATGATTATATGCTTTCTTATGTTCTTATTAAGTTACTAGTTTTGTCTCTAAGTTTCCAATATATTCCAGTTGACAAGTACACGATAAATATAATTAATCAACAAAAGTATCCAAACATAGCTAAGCCAAGACATATTTAGTTGGATCATAGTATTTTCGTCTCTAATAAATTTTTTATCCAAGCGCAGGTGCGTCTGGGCATAAGTAACTGGATTAGAACTTTATTGATTCTAATCCAAATTTATTGTTGGATTTTTTAATATTTATTCACACTCAGGCCTATGTTCATGAGGAGCATGCAGGCCGTATCTGTACAGCCGTGCACTATTTTTGCAAACAATTTGTCAAAATATTCAGACACCGATGCCCTCAACTGTCAGCACGTTGAGATGAGAGTGCGGTAAATCGTGGATACATTGGCCATTTTGCCCGAAACATAAAACAGGGAGTCCTTGCGTTCGTTGACATAGGACTTTATGAACCGCTCCGCGATATTATTGTCTATGGAGCATCTTCCGTTTTTCCTATACGCCATTATCTGTTTCCAAAAGGCATCGAAATAGGAGACTGCCTTGTCGAGAAGCTCGCTGCGGGGGGGATGCCCTTCTACTTTCATCGCATCGAGCTTGCTGCGTAGCATGATCACTATCTCGTTTGTCTCGTCATTGTTACGCCGTTTCTTTATATCCTCTGAATTGAAGTGCATGTCCTTATAGTGCTTCTGACACTTCCGTTAACGAATGAGTCTATGATCCTCATCAGATCTGCAACCAGCTCCTCTGCCTTTTCACTGGCTTCCGTTTCCTTGTCAGCCCTTCTTTCTGCCGCTATGGCGCGCTCCTCCATCCTTGCAGGGCTCGATTTGAAATCCCTGTGATGGCGGTCGGCCTGTTCTCTCTGGAGTCTCAGTTCCTCGCGGACACCAGCAAGCTGGTCTGTCAGCTTGCTGTTCTGGTCGAACATATAATCAAGGAGCTTGTCAATAGAAGTTGTCATCGTTTTCATCGATTCCTTGGTTCTTGACTCTTGACTCTTGACTCTTTGAAGCTTCGCTTCATCGGTTTGGTGTTTACAGCTGCGAAATTACGAAATGTCAGCGAATCTATGGTTGGACGCTTACCTATCTGATTGGACTTGTCAATTATGGATTGTCTATGACCGCCTGAGGTTCTCCTGATTCTCTCCTTCCTCTGTGTTTGGGGTTTCATTGTCCTTCTTTATGCTTCCTGATTTTGAATCGGATGCGTCGAATAAAGATTTTGACACACGGCGAAGCATTGTCAGAAATTCCATAATTGCGAATCCTGCTACGAATGAAACCACCAAATAGCTATTCAGGTCTTTGGAAACAAAGAGGTTTGAAAAGAAAGATGTTCTAACAGAGACGATGAGAAGTGCAGCTATTGGAGCGCAAATCAAGGGTCGAAATATGTACCAAGGCCACCATTTCTCCATATCCTGTTGTTCTTCTTTATAACATTTCCAACCAATAAAATCGTATAGAGTTCTTGCTGAACAACCAAGCAATACAAAGCAAAGAGTCAGGAGTATTAAATATTTGACATTGGTGGTGTCATTGTTGGTTTTATAAGCGAGTTCTCCAATGGCATTTAGATATTGGGGGGACTCAAAACATGTGTCGCTCACAAGTGTCCTCAGTTCCATTATGTCTTGATGTTCTAATGCTCTGTTGGAATAAAGAGAATCGTTTTTTGCCTTGAACCATACTGGAAGTTCTGATTTGAATTTTATATCTTTTAACTCAAATTTTATCCCGACATTGCTATAGAAGACGACATTTTTGTAAAGATTGGGTATATTCCAAACTGCTACACCTGTTATAAGAGTGGTTATCAGCATTATGTATGTTGTAAGGCTACTAAAAAACCGCTTCATATAAACCTATATAAAATTACTATACGAAAAATCGCTGCCCAATCATTTACCAAATGAATCAATTAGAGTGAACGCATTTGGCAGGAATTTCTGAAGAGGTTCACGTTTCTCACCGTTTAGCAAAGGAAGATGCTGATATGGTAGCAGGCGGCACCATCTTAGCAACGAATAAAAATTTACTATCTTTGAGCCTGCAGGTATCTGAAAAGCCTCTCTTAGATTAAGGATAAGATTTTGATTGGTCTCATGAGCAAAGAGATATCCAATTCCAAGCTGAGGATCTCCCGACAAAAGCCCTTCAAAATCAATGAATCCAGATAGTTTTCCATTACTCCCTATAATTATATTATCGCTACTGAAATCGCTCCATATTAAATTTGGTGTGGATTCTGGCAAACTGATAGCAAATCTTCTCATTCTTCGGCAGCAATGCTTCATCAAATCATCCTTTCTTTTTTCTGCCATAGTCTCAGCAATTTCGATAGATTTCATGATAAATTCTTTCCAAGAGTTATTGGAAAATTTATCAAAGGCTTGAATTCTACCAAATTCCTTATTTTGAATTTTGGCTATTCTTAGATAATTTTCTGCTATTTCCCTGCAAAGTCCTTTCAGCCTTTCAGTTGATAATGATTCAAAACAATCTGTCATTGGTTCACCTTCGAGCATCTCATAAATTATATACGGAATTGGACCCGAAGACGAGAACTTAAATGGTGTTGGAGCTTTTATGCCTCTTTGCTGAAACAATGTCAGATATCTAAATTCTATTACCGGCTGATTGGAACGATGAAGTTGAAAGCATCTGATTATGTATCGTTTATCTCCATTAGAAAATGAATATTTGTCAGTCATCACACCCCTGGAAATAAACGTCAGATTTGTCGGCATAAGACCTACATCAGTCAGTAATTTATGTATTATATGTTTATCAGTAAACATGGGGAGATGTAAGTTTCAGTTTAACATCAGGAGATATGTTCGGCTTAAAGAAGTACTCAGTAAATCTGCCGATTTCTTTGAGCCTATTTCTATTATCCAAAATCCATTTCTCCGTGTTGGAATCGAATGTGAATCCTAATTTGTTCTGAAAATGCAGAAGTCGGAACCAGAAGACTGTATTAGTAGATAAATCAATTGTTTCCGATACACTCTTTTCTGGAAAATCTGTCCTGATAGCTCTCAATATTCTATTATTAATGTCTTTTGTACCTTCTTCTGGATTGTAAAGTGATTTAGTTCTGATATCAATTGCAAGTGCATTTGCTGTAAAATCGAAGTTATGTAAGAGGTCATTGATATCAGTCACTTGCTTCTCGGAAACTATGAAATTGTAAAATGGTACGATGTCAATATAATGACTTCCTGATTTTGAGAATGGATAGTATCTTGGTGAACCATAAGGACCGTATTCTATTCTTCCGTACGTCAATAGATATTGAGTTAGATCTTCTAATTCTTCTTTATTGCAATTGACGAATATATCTATATCTTTACCAGGCTTTCCTCCGATTAGATAATCACGTATATATCCCCCACATATATACATTTCCGCAGGGATATCGCAAGCTTTAAACGGATCTAAAATCTTTGGTAACGGAATATCAAGTTTCAAAGGATAATCCTCATGCCAAGGTCTGAAATTGTTGATTTCATGGAAGGCTTTCTCCCAATCGCCCTTGAATGATATTGCTCTGTCGTCAAGATAGACCTGTGCCAACGGTTTACCGCTTCTGTTAAGTTCTTTCTGTTTGTGACTGGTGTTTATTAAATCAAATGGAATATCGTTACTACAAAGAAATTTCTCTATTTCTTTGTTATCATTACGACCAGTATGGATTATAATAGTCCATCCTTCGTGCTTTAATCTGGTAATATATTCTTTTGCTCCCGGTATTATTTCTCCGAAATGCTTTTCTCCTTTCCACCCCTCATGACGACATATTGTGCCGTCAATGTCAATGCAGACAGTCTTCTTGAAATCTATTTCTTTCGAATGCATATTTGGAAATGAATTTTTGCTTGTCCAAAGCATAGGTAAGCTATTATCCTACCGTGTGGATGATTGCCAGCCGATTGGGTATCGACTGAAGAAAAATTTTTTCTTGGATTAAGCGATTTGTACCTGTCCAATGGCGTATATCCGTCGGACGTAAGTTATCAGACCCCAATGAGTTTGGATTCCTTAACATTTTTTATGTTAATCCTTCAGGTATAAAACCTGGGGGTTCAGCATAATAATCAGATTTCCGAACTGATTGAAAGTTTGTTTTAGTCCTGGATTGGTTGCGCTTGCGCCCGAACAGCTAGTGGCTTTTGTCTTCATGGGCTTTCGTCAGCGCAGCTATCTTGCCCAGGAGTTCAGCCATCTGCTGGGCCATGCGTTTGTTGTCCCAGTCCTTCCCCTCTATGAGAGCACACCGGCATTTGCTCTCCAGCTCCTTTTCTTCAAACGATACATCCATCTTTGCAAGTCTCTCGCGCAGGAAGGCAATATACTCCTTCATCTCTCGCATCGTGGAGTCCAATGACTAGATGGTCTGCAGAAGCCCTTCAATTAATGATGAATGATCAATTATCAACGATGAATTGGAGTCTGTCATTTTTGTTGCTTGGCCAATTCTTGGTTTTTTACTCTTAACTCCTAATTCTTCGCCTCATGCGTTTTGCTCCCTCACGTTGATAGCGTTCCCAGAACGCCTCAAGTTGTTTTCCTTTCAGGTATCGCCACACGTTCGGCAGAGTTCAGGCAAGCCTGACTTTGCTCTCACTTAATGCGATTGTCGTTATCATAACTTATTGTGTGTTGGTTAACGACCGCAAAGTTACTACTAATTTTTCGAGCCTACCAAATTGCGCGATTGGACAAGTACCCTTGTGTGGTGTACTTGACAAGGAGTCTTTCAAATTGCCTACCTTGAATATTATCAGTAGCATCGCCCAAGCTAAAACAAGTATTTCGTTCTTGAACATACCGTATTGTTTTTGGTATGTTCCGCGAAGTTAGTCTTTTTCCCTATACCATCCTATACGTCGGACACTTACAATCCTTTGCCAAAGGGATCTGGTACCTGTCCAATGGCGTATTGCCGTAGGACGTAAGTTAGCGGAGACCAATGAGT
>CAYSMP010000087.1:0-16228 GCA_964432215.1 uncultured Sangeribacter sp. | reverse complement strand
ATATAAGCATTAAATAGAACTATTTTGGTGATTGAGTCGTTATGATAATAAAAAAGTATTACTATGGAAAACGTTAATATGACACGAAAAGAATTCGGTGACCTTATAGCCAAGAAAGTAGCAGAAGTCATCGAGAATCCTGGATTTTGGGGTGAGGACCCTCAGATAAGCATAATTCCGACCACTCTTTTGGTAGGGATTGAGCGTCATAAAGATGCCGACAGCTCAATTGCTTTTAGCGACTATGCTATTGAAGCAGACGCTGTGGAAGATGGAGATTATTCGGAAGATGCAGCTGATTTCCAATCAGCTTCCGACCCTGACCTGTACCCGGTAGGTACATTGACAGACTATGTCAATAAGAAGCCTGATATGAAAAAAATCAGCAGACTCGTAGATCAATACATCCCTCAGCGCGAGGAAAACCTTTATGCAGAGTAAAATCGACGAAATTAGTGTTTCATGATAATAAGCCCCCCATCTCACAACTTTGAGACGGGGGGCTTAACTTTTCTTGTTAGCCAGATATAAAATGATGTTTATTACTGTCTTACCCATATAAGTTTATCTGTGTCATATCCCCTCTTCTGGGCTTCAGCAAGGATTTTGTCTTTTATTTCAGTTGAGATTTGTGGGGTACGTGCAAGAATCCAAAGGTATTTATCGCTGCCACTGCCGATTAAGGCGTATTGATAATCATCATCAAGAAGCATGACACGATAGTCTGAGTAGAAGGGACCCCAAAATGAAACGCGGAGAAGTGCCGGCGTGTCCGTACGCTTAGCTACTCCCTTGGCTTCTGAATGTTTCCCGTTTTTCATTCCAGTGTTCAGCACAGCCACTTTTCCATCTTCTCGAAGTACGTAGTTTGCTTTGGTCTGTTCCATGCCCCGTTCGAAACGATGGTCGAAACGTGCTATTTCATACCAGTTGCCTAAAAAACGATTAAGATCAAAGTTTGTCACCACAGAATTGTCTACTGTCAGTTTGCTGCATCCAACCAATTGGCAAAGCAGCACGGATAAGGTATTCATCTTTTTCATGTTGCTTATATTTTTATTGTAACTTATGCTATATTATTAACAATTAATTTGCGAAAAAGGAATTGTACTATAAAAAATTAACTACTTTTATTATTTCTTAATCTTTACTGAAGATTATACTTCTCTTCCGAATGATTATTTATAATTTTACTTGCCTGATTTCGAAAAATATTCTAATTTTGTATTTGCTTAGTCTTCGGTAGATGCTTAGGCACTTTCGTTGATTTCCATAATGTTTCAATTTTTACTTTTCAAAATATGAAAAATGTCGTAGCATTTGTGCTGTCAATTCTTATTTGTCTGCCGGCTATAGCGCAGACATCCAAATATTCCGCATCTATGGTTCAGTCTCATGGTAAGGAGTGGTCTGCCGATAAGACTTGGGATTATGTGAGCGGCCTGGTAGCCAAAACCATCCTGATGTACTGCGATCAGTATCCCGATGACGAACTTTCGAAGCAAGCCTATGGATGGTGTAAAGTCTATGCAGACAATGCTATTGATGCCAATGGAAACTTCTACAACTTTAAGAAAGGTAGCCTTGACAACATTGCTTCCGGTAAGGTGCTCTTCGACCTCTATGCCCACGAGTCATCGGTCACCCCTGCCAATGGTGATCGTTACCGTTTGGCTGCAGACTATCTTTACAAATATCTGCGCTACGACTATAAGCGCATCGCACTCAAAGATGGTAAGGATGGTTTCATTCATAAGGATTCTTACCCGTATCAGATGTGGCTTGACGGACTCTATATGGGGGCTGCCTTCTATGCCGAATATCTCTCAACGTTCGCTCCTGATGATTCCGATGCGTGGTCTGACATTGCCTTGCAGTTTATCACCATACATCGCCATACTTATGATACTCAAAAGTCGCTCAACTATCATGGATGGAGCGCCAAACCGTCGGATGCCAATTCTTTTTGGGCAAATACCGATGGGCCTTTCAAAGGATGCAGCCAGGAATTCTGGGGACGAGGGATGGGATGGTATGCAGCCGCATTGGTGGATGTACTTTCCGTGATGCCGATTGAGCACCCTGATTACGATGCAATAGTGGATATATTCTCTCAAGTAGTTGAAGGTATCTGTCGCTGGCAAGACCCACAGAGTGGCGTATGGTATCAGCTTCTGCAGTATGATGACTCATTTGTGAGCGCACGTGGACATCGCAACTACCTTGAAGCGTCCGCATCGTGCATGTTCACCTATGCCTTGTTCAAAGGCATGAGGCTCGGTTTACTTGACAAAGATGAGTTCAGCTCTATTGCGTTGAAAGCTTACGGCGGTTTGCTCTCTACATTTATCACCGAGAGTGCCAATGGAGTGGACATACACAATATATGCAGATCAGCCGGACTTGGCCCATCCAACAAACGCGAGCGCAACGGCACTGCCGATTATTATCTCGATGGCAGTGATGTCAACATCGTCTCCAACGAGGGTAAAGGTATCGGCTCGTTTATAATGGCGAGTCTGGAGTATGAAAAATATGCTGCGTCGGCAGTGCCTACCACTATAGCCGACCCAGCATCGAAAGTGATGATTTTTGATATCTATGGCCGTCGTCTCCACTCAGTGCCTAAAGGCCTCTACATAGAGGTACGCGACGGTGTATCTATAAAGAAATTGAATAAATGATTATTCGGTCCCTGTGTGACCGAAAGCACCGTCGCCACGTTTGGTGGTGTCGATATGTTTTACCGGTTCCCACTCTACATGGACATATTCTTTGATTACCATCTGGGCTATACGCTCACCAGGGGTGATGGTGTATGGCTCATTGGATAGATTTATCATGATTATACCTATGTCTCCACGATAATCCGCATCGACAGTGCCGGGGGTATTGACGAGAGAAAGGCCATGCTTTAGTGCGAGACCGGAACGGGGACGTATCTGGCATTCATATCCTTGAGGCAGTTGCATGCGAAGACCTGTAGGAATCAAGCAACGTTCAAGTGGACCGAGAGTGATCGGTTCAGTTATATTTGCACGCACGTCCATGCCGGCAGCTGAATGTGTCTCGTAGGCAGGGAGTTCATAAGGAGAGTCATTGATGATTTTTACTTTGATATGTTCCATTTCTATTATAATTTTAATTTCGCTTCGCTCAATTAAAGGGTTATGAGGTTATAAGGTTATGGGATTATACTGATAAACATCTTAATCCTTTATATGTCTTTGAATGATTAACAATCGGCGTTGAGGGAGGGTTTGCTTGCCCTCAGGATTTCTCTTTTTCCTTCTGGAGGACCGGGGAGGCGTTCGGTAAGGAATCCGATTTGTTGGAGCATGCGGCGTATACTTCCTTTTGCGCAATATGTCGTGAGTACTCCTCCAGGTTTCATCGCATCATATAGTTTTCGGAAAATCATTTTATCCCACATTTCTGGTTGCTTTTCAGGGGCGAATGCATCGAAGTAAACCACGTTCAAGTCCTTGGGTAGCTCCATCGTGAGTAGATCGGCTTCCAATTTATGGAGAGTGAAATATGGATTTATCTCAGTTGCAATCTCCCAAGGGGCTTGATTGACACTTTCAAACACTTCACTATATTCTTTATCTATTCCCTTTGAGATAAGCTGCGTAGTCTCTTGGGGCAAAGGATACAGTTCCACTGCGTAGTATTCCGTGGATGTCTTCGATTCCAAGGCTGCAGAAGCTGTGATGGCAGCGTTAAGTCCTGATCCGAACCCAACCTCAAAGACTCTTACATGTCTTGAGGTTTCAGCTGCTTTTTTCCAGCCTGTTTCCAGATATACGTGTTTGCTTTCGGCAAGAGCACCCTTTACCGAATGATAATGCTCATCGATGTCTTCACGGTAAAGTGTCGGACTTCCGTCAGCCGTTTCTTCGATCATTATTTTCATCGCTATTTTCGTTTTATGAACGCAAAATTAATAAAAATCCAGATATCAGCCAATTTCGTAGGCTCACGCAAAGACGCAAAGATAGCTAAGGAAATATTAGGAAGATTTGAGAAAAAATGCTAACTTTGTGGGAAGTAACTGGAAATTAAAAGATATAACCAATAAAATAATATGACTAAAGAAGATCTTATTGCATTAGCTTTGCAATTCCGTATAGAGAAATTATGGGAGTGTTTGGACGATAGCATGATATTTGCAGTCTGCCTTTCTGATGGTAAGATTGGCTATTGTTGCGTCATGGGAAATGGCGGGGAGCATTATGCACTTGGACTTTATAAAGGAGTTTCAGGGTTCACTACATATATTAATTCTATCAATCGCTCACTCAGTTCTGATCCATTTGAAATATTTCAGACGTATGATTGCTTGAATTGTGACTTTGAAAATGTAAGGGATTCAAATCTTACATCTGAGCAGAGAAGGCTGGTAAGAACAGTAGCCAATGAACGTCATATCAAGATATGCAGACCTAAAGGATATCCTGAATTCGTAAGATATGATCGAGGATTAATCCGAACAGAGCTTAAGGAGAATGAAATGGAAGACCTCGGAATAGCACTGAAAGCCGGTATTGAAGTAGCCCTAAAGATAAAGGGGCTGCCTATGGCTGAACTGGGGAAACTTGGATTTAATGAAGATGGCTATTATCCTTCTCCTGAAGGTGGTGATCAAGTTCCGTTGCTTGAGATGCAGGAAGATGGGTCTTTCAAATGGTCGTTGACCATGACTCCAAGAGCAGAAGGATTAAGTTATTATGTTCCATTGTTTAACAACATGCTTGCGGCGGGTCGGCTTAAAACAATGGAACGTGTGGGTCCATTTCAATGTAAGGTTATGCACATGCCGGCTCCAGTCAAAAGTGAAGCTGGAATGTTTTATCCCTTGATTATTGTCTTGGTGGATGATCAAGGTATGATGCACCCCGTAATGCAGAAGTCTGAAAATCCTCATGCCGAAAATGAACTTCTCAGACAGTTAGCCTTTTATCTCATATCTATAGAGGCCTATCCGGAAGCAATTTTTGTTGACGACACCTACAGCTATGCATTCTTGGATGATTTCTGCAAGCAGACAGGAATCAAACTGGGGATGACAGATTATCTCCCCGAACTCGCAGAAGTAGTCCACATGCTCCGCTCCCATTTCGGATAATTCAATATGAACAATCCATTTGATTATATGCCTGATTCGGCTTGCGAGGAGGCGTTTCGGCGATTGACTCTCAGGATTGAGGAGCTTGAGGAGAGTGGGAGGGCGGAAGACGTCAATTTCTGCCGCGAACTCGAAGCTGGGAAAATGCTTGGCGTGCTTATTGCTGAGGATGCTGAGGGAGTGCGACATACGCTCTATGCTTTTTCAGGGCAAATTGGAGATGGCGGATTTTATTATCCCGGATTTGTTGGACCCGTAGTCGATTATCTTCAGCCTGATGGATATTTCAAGACAAAGGAAGCGGATATTTCGCATCAGAATATTGAAATTGACCAATTTGATAAAGAAAAGTTGGTTGAGGTAAAAACTGACTATGAGCAGGCCAAAGAGCGGATAGAGGCCCATATTGCGGAGTCCAAGGAAAGATATCGCCAGTCAAAATTAGAAAGGGATGCCAAAAGAAAGTCCGGTATGGCTGATGAGGTTGAGATAGCCGCCATGATTCGTCAAAGTCAATTTGAGAAAGCCGAGCTTCATCGTCTTAAAAAGAAATTGGCCGCCGAGCTTGAGCCTTTTGCTACCAGACTCAAGGAAGCTAAGGCACAGCTTGCGGCGATGAAGGAAAAGCGCCGTGTTGATTCTGAAGCATTGCAAACTTGGCTATTCGATAGTTTTCAGTTGCTTAATGCGCGTGGTGAAAGACGCAGTCTTAGTGAGATTTTTGCGGATACTCCTATGAAGATACCACCTTCCGGTGCCGGCGAATGTTGTGCCCCTAAGCTATTGCAGGCTGCCTATCTGAAAGGTTGGCATCCGGTCTCAATCGCTGAATTTTGGTATGGAAAGCCGAAGGGTGGTGAGATCCGCATTCATGGCAACCATTATCCTGCATGCCGAGGCAAATGTCTGCCGGTTTTGAGCTGGATGCTTCAGGGGCTTACCATTGAGCCTCCATTAAGCGAAGACTGCACGGTACGAACGACCTCCAAACCGGAAATCATCTTCGAGAACAGTTGGTTTTGCGTAGTCAACAAACCCTCCGGTATGCTTTCCGTTCCAGGTAAAGGAAAAGCAATTTCAGTGCAGCAATGGCTTGAAGAGAAATACGGTGCAGACCGACAGGTGAAAGTGGCGCACCGTCTTGATCAAGATACATCAGGACTATTGGTTGCCACTTTCGGACCTCTTTCATTCAAAGTAATGCAACGTCTTTTTGCGATGCGGAGAGTGAAAAAGACATATATAGCCGAACTTGAAGGGGATTATGAATTGCGATGCATATCCCGCCAGGGACACATAGAGTTGCCTTTATCTCCCGATTGGCTTGACCGTCCGCGACAACGCGTTGACCTTGAAGAAGGCAAAGAGGCTGCTACGGACTATGAATTCATCAGGGTCAAGGACGGAAGAAGCCGAGTAATGTTCCATCCCCTTACTGGGCGTACCCATCAGCTGCGGGTACATGCTGCCTCGCCGCAGGGTCTCGCAATGCCAATCGCTGGCGACCGCCTATACGGTAATCGTTCAGGTGGCAGTGCCGACCGTCTGATGCTTCATGCCCATAGGATGGAATTCGTCTTCCCAATAGACAGCCGACGCTATTCGTTCGAGTCTCCGGTTCCATTTTAGTGTTACTTGGCTTTTGCTAGTTTAAATGTCACCGGATAAGTATATCTCGTTTTTGCCGGTTTGCCGTGGGCATATCCGGGTGTCCAGCGTGGCATGCTCTTAATAACTCGAAGAGCCTCATTGTTGAGGGAGTCGTTGATTCCTCTCACTACTTTCGGGACGGTGACCGCACCATTCTTGTCAATGATGAACTCAACGATGACCCGACCTTCGATTTTGGCTTTTGCCGCATCTGCTGGATATTGTAGATTCTCTTGAATCCACTTATCGAGTCCCTGTGAGCCCCCTTTAAAAATGGGAGCTGCGGGGATGCCTTTCATATCATAAATATATTCAGGAACTCGGCTTTCCTCTGCAGTCTGTTTGGTTGTCGGTTGATGATTGTCTGCGTGAGGCTTGTTTTGAGGCAGATCAAATAGGTATTTACGTGATTCCTTAGCTCTGTTCAAAGCATCCAGTACGGCATCATTCAGTTTCGGAAGTTCTTTCATTCCGTGTTCCTCACACCAAGCCTTCACTCGGTTAAGCTCTTCAAGAGTCTCATCGTTGATGTCAGGAAGGATTCCCGTAAACATCCTGTATTTTGTCGGGAAGGAAAAGTCGGATCTTCTGCTATCTTGTTTCTCAAGTTCGGCAAAGGTGTCGGAAGGATTGTCACCGAAGTGAATGTTGTCAAGTGCCAAGCGGATATATTTATCTTTATCCTTTACAGTGTGGTATCTAAGCATAAGTCTGACGAGTAGCGATGGATGATCCTTTTTTCGCAGATATATTCCTACAGCGTGGGTATAGTTGTCCATAAATAAATGGTCAAGCATATCAAATTCATAGATGGCCACGGTATCTGCGTTGGCATATTGCGACATATCTTCTTCCGCTATTATGTTGACCATTGGCCTAACGTCAAGATCCATATCGTCATGAATCATTCGGAGATCGGCTTCTATCGCACTGCTTCCATGCACAGATAGTGGATAGTAAGGCTTTGAGTTTCCAAAGTCTACAGCTATTTGTGGGTAACAGATAGCTACCTTACAACTGTCATCTTCTACTATTGCTTCGATATCGGCAGGGTGACAATCGATATTCAAATATTTCTCTCCATGTCCGATTGAGTTTTTTACATCAGATACCCCTCTGACGTTGACTGGCGAGAAGTTTTGAGGTAAGGTGATGTAGACGTCATGTTGTTTGAGACGCTGTATATAATCGTTATAGGCCTTGTCTGTATCCTTATAATCCATAGGATTTATGATTACTGCCTGCGATGCAAGCGAGGCCAAAATAAGTATCGCCGTGAGTAAAACAATTTTTTTCATAATTCAATATTTAATAATTAATTAGTCTTAAGTCTTAAGATTACGGCTTGCGCCGCTTAGGTGTTGAGGGGATGACGCGTGTGGACGCGCCCGGAAGTCGCTAACTACTTTAGAGTCTTGACAAGAATAGCTCTTTGTCTTTTGCCGGATGCTCTTCGATGTGCTTTTTGATGCGGTGGCGCATTGTGCGGGCTGCTCCTGTTGATTTCAGTTCCAATATTGTCGTTATCGACTGTATTGAGAAGTCTGCGAAGGAGAGCATTGCGAAGCGGTAGTTGCGTTCGGTCATTCCGGGATATTGCTCCCTGAAGCGCGTCATGATATTGTCGAAATAGTCATTCACAAAGCTCTCTATTCCCTGAATGGTCTCATCGCTGTGGAGCGTCGAGATCAGCCGAGTGACGTTCTTTCCGAGTATAGCGTATCCGTCGCTCGTTTCCGGCACGCAACTCGACAGTTCACACAGCGAATTGATTATCGCGTAGTGGCGTGGAGGCTGTTTTTTCTCTGCATGTGTGTCTTGTGCCGCTGTTGCTTCTGCATTATGGCGGTCAATGATCTTCTGCAGCCTGTCGATATCAGAGACAAGGGTTTCGCTTTGGTCTGCCTTTTCTCTTAATCTTCGACGGTAGAAAACTGTGACTGCAATTATGAGAGCCGTCAGGAGTATAGCGATTGCAGCGGCCATCCACATCATACGGCGTGTTGTGCCGAGTTCCTCATGCCTACGTTCAGATTGCTCTTTATAGTAGTCGCTTACGATCGCTGTATATGGATGGGTGAGCAGATGTTGGTGTGCACCGACATACTCTCCGTAATACCTGTTGAAAGCCTCGTAGGCTGTTCGGTAGTCGTGGAGCCCCGCCGCCAGTATTGCTTCGCTTAAGTCCAATTCTGCGGTGTCTGTCGGCTCGAACATGTATATCCTTGCCTCTTCAAGAGCTTGCGCGGCAGAATAGTAGTCTCCCATCGAACAGTAGATACGTGCCTTCTTTGACCACTCTGCAGATGTCAGTTCGTATGCGAACATCTCCACGGAGTCAAGATGGTTGATAGCTGCCTGATACTCCTTGAGATTGAGTTTGGCGTTTGCCATGGCGCGGTGATAAGCGGCGTTGAATGCCGGAGCATCCTTCATCTCAGGATTGAGGCGAACAGAGGCGAGCACCTTGAGGGCGCTGTCTGTGCGGTTGAGGGAGATAAGGGCTTCCGCAAGTGAAAGTTCCTCTCCTATAGCATGCACAGGCTTTTGAGCAAGGTCAAAATAGTGGCGTGCAGAGTCTGCATATTCAAGATGTTTCGACTCAACCAACAGAGAACGGTAGATGTCCGCCTGCTCACGATATGCCATGCCGCAATAGAAATTGTCTCCGACGGTGGTTGCCTTCTTTGCGGCTTCAATCAGCGAGATAAGAGCATCTGCATACTTTTTGTTATAACCATTTATAACGCCATTGTAATATAGCGCCTGAATCTCAAGGCTGTCGCCACGTCCTCTGAAATAATCCGCTGCCATAGCAGTCAGCGAATCATTGTGAAAGCGTTTCAAGGCCTTTTCGTTGGCTTTCGCGAGCAGCAGAGCATGCCATGCCTGCGTCTCCGGGTCGTCGTCACGGCTGTCGAGTTCCTCCAGCATTTTCAGAGCGGAATCGGGCTGTTCGTTTACCAGTCGGTCGGCCTCTCGGAGAGTCTCGCGTGCGTTTCTGTGGTCGCATCCCGCAGCCATCAGTACCATCGTCAATATGAGTGCGAATCTTGTTTTCATGGTTGCAAAATTAGGCAAAAAACCACTTTTATGCAAATTTCAACGCGTCACACGGTGTTACATCCACTATTTTTCGTGTATGTATAATTAATTGAAGGTTAGTTATATAGATAATTTGCTTAATAAATATTTTATTACAATGCGTTATCAAACGTGACACGCCTTCGGCTCGAGGCCAAAGGCGTGTCATAAAATGGAGAAAACGGAGATTTTTTTACTTTACTATAAGCTTATGTACTGATGCCGGGTGTCCGGATGTGGCTACTGAGACTATGTATACTCCGGGGTGGGAGATGGCAACAAAACCTGCGTCTGTGACAACCTCTTTTGCGAGAAGCGTGCCGTCGGTGTCGCTTACCGATACGGTTGCCTTCCCTTCTACCTTGACCCCGATCTTTCCGTCGGCATCATAGACGCTGGCCTGTGGCATGTATATGGTGCCTACGGCTGCTTCTTCGGCTGTAAGGAACTTGAATAGGACAGGATTCTTCTTGTCAGTATATATATACGAGCCTATCTCCCTGCTATCAACGCCGAAATAGTCATTGCTCCCTTTCCACATTCCGCGCATGTTGTATCCGCCGTTTGCTTTCTCTATTTGTATAGACTTTGCAGTGTTCTGCTCATTACCGGCAAGTCCTACTCTCCAGTAGTTATCACCTTCTGCCATAAATCCGTCTCCTGTGCTTAAGTTGAAGAAAGACGTAAAGTGGTCCTTAAGCTTAGGTGTAAACTGATAAGAGGGATTTTCGATGTCAAGTTCACCGAAACGGAAACTGCCATCGGTTCCACTTTTATCACTGTGCAGGAATAACCCTGACTCAGCCTCTTGAATGTAGTAGACAGTTGATGGTTCGAATATCTTTGTTTTGGAAGTATCCGCTATCGGCTCGGTCTTCCTTAAGGTAAGAATGCCGAGTTCCGCAGCTGAGGTCCATGCGTTGTTGTTGACTTCAGAACGGGCTATAAGCCTGAAGTATCTTGCATTGACGGGAGTCGGAAGTTCCACGATCTGTTCTCCTGCGATGTCCTTGAATGTACCGATAGCAGCCGGCGCCCCCCATACTTCAGGATTGTTGCCGAAATATACCTCAAATTCCTTAATACGTCCGTTGCTCATGTCGCCACGTCCTTCATATACAAAGCCTGTCACCTCATATGTATCGTGCATGTCGATGATTATCTCATGCGGACATGTTGTCTGGTTGCTGCCGTAGCTCGTATGCCAGATAGTGGAAGGGTTGTTGTCGATGGCATTCTTTACATCTTCGCCACCACCCTGGTTGCTGTCTACACGGTAGACACTCCATTTGCTTTTGTCGATAAACATCTCCACGTCTGCATCAGTCACAAGACTGCGGGCCATGCCTTCTTTTTCGGCATATGCCATCACATATCCTCCTTCGGAAAGAGAAAAAGGTGCTGTATAATGCTTGTAAGTCGCGCCATTGTCAAGGCTGTAGCTGATGGTAGCCCCTTCGGTAGAGGTAGTCATCGTTACCATTCCCTTCTCTGTGGATATTACCACCGGTTGGCATTGCGGACTTGCTACGCGTGCCATCTCCACGAGTTCTTGATCGGTAAGTTTCGTGGTGATAGGCATCAGGATGAAGTCGAATGCAGTTGTCTGTGAGCGGAGTTCATATTTGTCAAGGACGTCCGGACCGCAGCTGGCATTTCCTAATGCACGCATATCAGCGTCGATGCATACTACAGTCTTATCGGTAAATTTCACCTCATAGGGATGTTTTGCACGGTTCTGTCCGCTTATGTTGTTTCCAGGACGCCAGTGGCTTGCGGTAGCCGACATTTGTCCCGGTGCCACGATCATCAATCCTTTGTCGGCCCCGTCTGTCAGTGTCAGGAAGCGAACTTCTTCCTTGTTGCCGGTTTCCTGCGGGAGGATGTAAGGGGTCCACTGTTCGGAGACGGTGCTGTGGTAAAGACCCGGGAAGCAGGATTCCTTGCGGTCTCGATAGTTTTCCCAAGGTCCGCGGCCATACCATGTGTAGTGCTCAAATTCTTTTGGCATGTCGAAAGTGAAGCCCAGACGCGGGAGGATCACGTTCTTTCTTGATGGCGTTATAATAGAGCTTACGGCGATCACACCATCAGGCATTACAGTGTATGACATCTGGGTCTTGAAAGACATGGGTGAGCTTCCTGTGCCTGTATAGGTATTGCTGACTGTAAGCGTGACGCTACCGTTGTCATTGACGGTGGTAGTCCATTTCCCGGGAGTGGCTTTCATGCTGCGTAGACCGAGGCTTTCCCAAGTGCCTTTCTGGCGTCCGTCGTTATCGGTAGGCAAGCGGAAAGCATTCAGCTTGATTGTTTTGTCGATGATCTTGTTGTCGCCTATAGAATATGATGAAAGCTGTCCATTTGCCTTGGAGAATACAGCTTTAAATACGGAAGTGCTGAGTGTATAATTGCTGTTGTTTTCCTCAATTGTAATATTGTCTTCTGCAGATGTAGTATAGGGATCTTTGTGGAGAGCCCCGCGCAATCTGAACTGCTCTGAAGCCACTTCGTAGCCCGCTTCTGCCCAAGGCGTGGCATCATTGTTTTTGACAGAAAAACGCACGAAATATTCAGCTCCATCTGCAGGGGCTGCCGGTAGAAGGTTGGAAAGTGTAAAACTCTGGCTTTTTCCTCCTTTTACGTCGATATTGTCAATTGTACCCTGTCCTATTTCAACACCATCTTCCAATACTGTATAGGTAATATTATAACTTGAAAGATCGCGGAATGCCATCTTGTTCTTTATCTCGAACTCGTATTTGAGGCTATCCTTCATAGTGAAGTCTGCCGGTTGGTAGATCTTTTTCACATTGAGGGCTTTTGCGGAGTATGAACAGTCCGGGAATACTACACCGTTGATGCAGAAATTGCCGTCGTTTGGATTGTCGCCGAAATCGCCGCCATATGCCCAGTATGTCTGCTCTGGATTGCCCGGAACAGGCATTTTCAATCCTTGGTCTTTCCAGTCCCAGATGAATTCGCCGGCGAGTGCCGGATATTTCTCATACAGGTCGAAGAATTCTCTTTGGTTACCCATGGAGTTGCCCATTGAGTGTGTATTCTCGCACTGAAGGTGAGGTTTTACTTTCTGTCCGCTATTCGCCTGATTGAGACGGTCGCGGCCAATACTTTCCATCCAGTCTACACCGCCGTACATAGTGCTTGATACGTCGGCATAATCGCTGTTGCCTTCATAATGGGTAAGGCGTGTCTTGTCGAGTTTCTTAATTGCTGTAGAGACTGCCTTAAAGTTTGGCCCATTGCCCGATTCGTTACCAAACGACCATATTATGATACTCGGATGGTTGCGCATCCAGAGCACATGGTTTTCATTGCGTTCCACCATAGCGTCCTTAAAGGCATCCACACTCGAAAGTCCTGTATTGGCATGGCATTCCACGTCAGCTTCAGCGATCATGTATAGTCCATATTTGTCGCACAGGTCGTAGAAATAAGGATTGTTGGGGTAATGGCTGGTGCGAACAGCATTGATGTTTAGACTCTTCATTGTCATCACATCCTTTTCCATTTCCTCACGTGGCACGGTGCGTCCGTATTCCCCGCTGAAGTCGTGACGGTTTACGCCATGTATAAGCAAAGGTTGGCCGTTGATTAGGATTTCTCCTTTCTTGCCAATCTCAATCTGTCGGAATCCGAGCTTATGGCCACGCACATCGATGTCGTTGCCCTCCTTATCCGTGAGTGTTAACGAGAGATCGTAGAGGTTTGGTTCTTCGGCGCTCCAAAGTTTGGGAGAACTTACAGGAATGGAAAGTTCATAGTTCCCGTTTTGGCTGACAGGGACACTCGTTTCAGCCACGAGCGCTCCTCCATCTGTGATTCTTGCCGTGAGGGTGCCATCGATGGGAGTTCCTTCGATTGAGGTCTCGATATTTACTGTCGAGTTAGTGTAGTTGTCTGTAAGTATTGTTTTTGCAAAATAATCACGTATCTGCGTCTTGGGCGCAGACCAGAGGAATACATCGCGGGTTATACCTGTCATTCGCCAATAGTCCTGACATTCCAAGAAAGAACCGCTCGTGAATCTGTACACTTGTACTGCTATCGTATTTTCTCCATCCTGGAGAAGGTCAGTGATCTTGAATTCTGAAGGAAGGTATGAATCTTCGGCGTATCCGGCAAACTTGCCGTTTACCCATACGTAATAGCCGTGACCTGCGCCATTGAATCTGACATATATGTCCCGGCCGTCCCATTCTTTGGGTACAGTGAATGTGCGGCGGTAGTTACCCACGGGATTTTTCATGTTTTCGTTGTAGGTGAACCATCCGGGACGATTTGCCATAATGCTGTAGGTCTTCTCGTCATAGCTGAATGGGTATGCCACGTTGCAGTATAGGGGTTTATCCCATTGCTTATCGTTTCGAACGCCATATACCTGCCATGCCGCCGGCACGTCAATGTCGTCCCATCCATCTACCGAGTATTCAGGCGCCTCGAAACCAGCCGGATTTTTTCCAGGGTCTGCCACCCATTTGAATTTCCACACTCCGTTGAGCGACTTATAGTATGGAGACTGTTCAATACCGCTATCGCTTATGGCGGCAGCTTCTGCAAGTGGTATTCCGAGCGTATGGGCACGTTCGCGGTTTAAGTGGGTGACTCCTACGTCATCCCACTCCTTGTAGGTTTGGGCATTCGTAGCGGCGAATCCAGCGGCCGCGACAATACTCGCCAAAGAAAGAAATCTTTTCATGGTGATATTCTTCAAAGGAAAAATTCGTAAATAATCTTTTGCTGTTGCAAAAGTACGAATAAAATATTCATTTTGCAAATATTAATTCTTAAAATCTAAACAATTGTGCTATTCACAGGCAAATTAATGAGGAGTGGTTCCACAATCCTCATAATCATTGCGTCAGTTGTCGAATAATTCCTTTGTGGAGTTATTCGTGAATTGGTATCTTTTCTCCGAGAAAATGAGGCCGTTTGCCAAACCATAAGTCGAGCATCATCTTGTCACGTGCCAGCCATTCCCTTAGCGCCAGACGTGTGCGTACCAATCTTCCGGCCCTTAGTGGAGCTGAGATGGCCACGGCTTCAATGCCATTTGAATCTGCGAGGTATAAAGCCCTCGCATTATGGTCAGACTGAGATATAATGGTGATTGAATCGCATCCAAAAACTTCCTTAGCTCTGACGACGGAATCAAGAGTCCTAAATCCGGCAAAGTCAAGGATAATCCTATTCTCAGGTACTCCGTGTGCCATTAGGGAGTCACGCATGGCGGTAGGTTCATCATATTGTCTGGTATGGTTGTCTCCACTGGCGATTATGAAGTCAACTTTTCCGGCATGATATAAATCGGCGGCTGTCTTTATTCGATTGGTAAAGTAAGAATTGGGGCGCCCTAACCTGTTGAGAGGATTCGTTCCGAGCAAAAGAGCCACTTTATTATGTGGGATTGAATTAACATCGGTATATATTCGGGCGGAGGCTAATTGCTCTACCTTGATATTTGCATAGAGAGTGAAAGCTATGATCAGCATTGCAACCCCGCAAAAGATCAGGGAGCAACGTTTAATGATTGTTTTGGCTTTTGTATTCATACGTCCGTTTGAGAAGCTTTTTTGCAAAATTACTGAAAGTTGGGATACAATCAAAATTAAATTTGTTGTTCTTGATTAGGTGTATTATGCTCTTGGCGCCTTTCTTAAATAATTTTCTGCCTAAGTACACTCAGTGGTTATTTCCATTTTGGAAATAACCAAATTTGGAATGAATTATTCTCCCATCAACTATTTCCAAAAAGGAAATAGTTAAATCTGTTCCAATCCTACCACAGACCTAAGCCCAAAGGCTCAGGCCATACCTAAAAAAATGGGTGGTTATGACTGGAATGGCTGTGTGGTATTCACCGGAATATGCAAGCCCCCTGCGTCTGAGTTCACTTAATGTCGCCATACTCATGGATTTTAGTGATTTGAATATATTTTTTCAGGTTCTTATTCCGTCACTTGTTCCGTCATTGGTTCTCCCTTAGCTCCGCTATCAATTCTTCAAGGATATAATCATCGCTCATCAGTTGCAGACCATATTTGGGCTCTGTCATTTGCTCATAAACCTTTGTGCTGTAATAGAGGTCAAGGGCACGCTCCGGCGATATTTTCAGGGTATCAGCCAAGAGCATGATTATTCGGCTTTGCTTGCGCCATAGTACATTGTCTCTCATATTTCATAATCCCGCCTCCCAGTTTAGCAGTGTTTCACTGATATCTTCGGCAACCCAATCAAGGCTTTGCGTATGAAGTTCCTCATACCTTTTTATAAGCCTATTTTGGATTAAGCCTTGTTTGCTCAATCGGTCGTGCATCTCTTTGCCGGAGATACCAAGTTTACGCG
>CAYSMP010000086.1:0-16314 GCA_964432215.1 uncultured Sangeribacter sp. | reverse complement strand
GGAGGTCGCCAACTGCGAGCGATTTGCCAAGACCAAGGTGGTCGACATTGACAACAAGCTGTTCGGGGATTTCAGTATAGAGAGCCTTAACTTTGAGCTTGCGCATAGAAAGCTGGAGCTTACCACCGGCTTTTACACCTTCAGCGTGACCTTCGATCTTAACAGGCACTTCCATTACGATAGGCTTATCAGGGAATACTTCGAGGAAGTCAATGTGGAGAAGTGTATCCTTTACAGGCTGGAAAGCGAGGTCCTTAAGAACGGCCTTACGCTGCTTGCCATTGAGCTCGAGGTCAATTTCGAAAATTTCCGGTGTATAGATGAGCTTGCGTACGTCTTCTGCGTTTACGACGATATCGGTAGTGATCATACCACGCTTTTCGTCAAGCTTAACGAGTTTTTCACCTGGTTCAAGAGAACCGGTGTAGGGGAGCTCTACGAGCTTACCGCCATTGAGCACTGCGGGAATTTTACCTTCGTTGCGGATGGCCTTCACAGCCTTCTTGCCAAGGTTTTCACGAGCCTCAGCCTTGAGTTCGAATTTCTTCATTTTTTTGTTGTGTTACTAAAAATAAAACTTTATTTCCCATCACACTGTGGGTCCGACTCTTGGCATTCTCGATGCCATTCAGCCGCCCTTTATTGCTTTTGGGCTTATTTGAGTGCAAAATTACAAAAAATAATTGGATTCTGACGAATGATCAGTGTTTTTTATTCAAAAATTCCATTAAAAAACAGTATATTCCCATTAACCCATCCAAATTGTTCTGTATTAACGCCAGCAAATTGTCTTGAAAGGGCAATAAGAGCAAGATGCAGGATTATGAGTCGGATAAAATGGTTTTTCCGGATCAAAGAGTTCTGACAACGTTTCCTCCAGCAGTCTTAGAAACTCAGCGTTCCGCTCAGAGTGTACGGTCTGTACGCTCTTTTCTATCTCAGGATATGTATGCTTTCCGCTCCGGAGGGAATTGACGTCGTAAAGTTCAAGGGTAAGAGGTTGATGCGGTAGCCCGCTGTCTTCTCCAAAGAGTTTGAGAAGAGGTCTTTGAGCATCGTTCTTTAGGGCCTTATCGGGAAGCGCGTCGAAAAGATTTGCATATAGCCAGAGTTGGATTAGGTTTCTGCCTTTCGGATCACCCTCAAATACGCTCTGCATTGATTCTGACTTCACATGTACGGAACCTGTCTTGTAATCAACTACCCTGAGTCTTTGCCCTCCGTCTGAGGTTCCTCTTTCCGAAACACTGTCAAGGCGGTCGATAGCAAACCTCATATTTATAGGTTTGCCCTCAGGCATAAGCAACCGGACATTTGAAGCAATTTCCACACCGTATAGTAGGAAAGGAGCCTGTTTCTGGTCGAAATCAAGAATCTTGAGTATCTGATTCCGAAGAACTTTGGCCACATATGCTACCGAACCTTTTAGTGGGGTGTCAAGCTTATCTTCCTTTCTGTGGAAATGCTCTTTATTGATGCCTACACGTATAAGGCGGTCGATCTCCTTAATATTTTTCTTCTTCGATTCTATTAAAGCTGCATCGATCACTTCTGGACTGGCAAGATAGCGCCCTTGCTTGCTTACAGGAAGGTATACATTTTCCATTACGTAGTGCAAGATGTTTCCTTGTGTGATAGCATCTATATATTCTACCGACTCCTCATCGGTATGAATCCTTAGAAGATGTTCGAAATAGAATCGTATCTGGCAGTCGGCATATCGTGTAAGTGCCGTAGCCGAGAGGTTTCGTCCTTGAGGTCCGTCGTCCTGATATGCTGATAGTAGATCCAGAATCTCATCGCTCTTTTCAATAGGAGAGGGCTTAAGGTCAGACTTTGAGATATCAAATGATCGGGATTCAAGTTTCAACCGATCTTTGGCATAGAGGTATTGCAACTGAAGCACATAGCGCGACACATCACCGCTCCTCGCTCCTTCCGAGGAGCGGGCATCGTAGAGCAGCACTACTTCCTTGGCTCTTGCAATCATACGGAAAAAATAGTAGGCAAATATGGATTCTGAATAATTTACAGGTGGCAGTCCATAAGCCTTACGAAGCGAATCGGAAATGAATGTGCGTACCCTTCTACGGGCCGGGAGTATCCTTTCGTTGAGAGATGGGATGATAATGCGTTCGAAATCAAGCGCACGAGTCTCCAACATACCCATCACCTGCAGTCCGCGTAGCGGCTGACCTTCAAACGTAACTGTCTCCGCAGAAATCATACGGTCTGTAAGAGTCATGAAGGTGCGCCACTGCATCTGAATACCATATCCTTTCGTCACTTCCAAAAGTTGCTTAAGGACAAGTCTGTAAAAATCTACATTCGCGACGTCTACATTTGCCTTGAGCATCTTTATTCCGGTGTCGGCTATTGAATTCGCAGCTTTTTTCAAAACTTCATCCAGCCATCTGACGGCTTCTTCCGGAGATGCATCTTCGCCAAGTGGCCTTAAAAGTTGCGACATTTCTGGAGAAATAATACGGAGATCGTCAATGTCGACGACTGCATGATGATGCTTCTTTATCCATTCCTTGACCGCAGTCACTTCTTCCTTAAAAATAGCTTGGCTAAAAGCATGGGAGAGTACAGCCTCAAGATCTTTATAGTAATAGCCTATTTTACTTCCAGTTTTTCTCCGGCTTCCCTGTAGGCGTCGGAGAAGGGTGACAAACGTAGCTGCTCCTGAAAGCCTAAGAGGATAACCCATCGTCAGATTGACGTCTTTCACATTATCTGGCAATGAATATAACATAGGTATAAGCAGACTTTCGTCGGGAAGCACCACTGCTACTTTTGCCTCGTCGAATTCAGAGGTATTAGTCCTGTTTCCAATATCTTCAATCACGTCGCAAGCTATTTTGGCCTGCATTGAATTGGAAGGGACGGCAATCACTTTCATAGATTGAGGCATATCGTTGACTTGCGAAGCTTCAAGGAATGGAGTTGTCCATTCAGGCGATGGCCATCGTTCCATGTTGTGGAGCACATATCTTCCCGCAGCCGAGGTCTTATCGTTGATGACGGGGCCCACCGAGTCCCAGAAGAAATCGGCAAATGGTTGAGCCCCATCATCTGTCATAAAGGAGGACAGAGAGTCGAATATTAGTTGTTCGGTACGGGTAAGGGCGTTGAATCCCACTAAGACAATCTTTGCAGCTTTGATTGCGTCCGGATTGCCTTCTTCCAGATTTTTTGCAGCAAGTCTGTAGGCACCTCCCGAAGAAGTGAGTCCATGCCTTTCAAGTGCATCATGAAACGCATGGTAGAGGGGACCCATAGTCTGCCATATAGGGAGAAACTTACGATGAAGTTCATTGTCCTTATTGGTGTTGAAATCTTTCCAAAAGCCTGTGGCTACTTCTGCAGGATCGTATGCCTGACCGAAAAACTCCTCCATGACTTTAAGTTGTTCTTCTGTCAGGAAATTGGAACTTATCTCTTTAAGATCTTTCACATTCTTAAAGACCTCGTCGGAGTCGGCATCCTGCATATCCACTTCATTGAAATCGGAAAGAGCTGTCTCTCCCCAACGACGGAAGCGATCGAACTCTTGAATATTATCAGCACCGGATTCCTTTTGGAGTGAGACATACGCGTTATACATTATAAATAGGAGTTCAATACGTCCTGCTACTACACGCCCGGATATTTTTTCCACCAAATCCTGCATAGTCGTTACGTTAGGAAGCATTGAGGCACTTCCGCTTAGCAAAACGGTGAGTTCTTTAAGAAAAAAAGTACAGGCTCGTCTGCTTGGAAACACAAACATATGGTCGGAAAGGTCTTTCCCGGTTGAAACGTATGCTTGTGCTATGGATTTAAGAAATGGGACTGCCATCTGGTGTATTTGTCTTTTTTTATGCAAACTTACAAAAAAAATTTGGTTCAGCCTTATTTTTTTTGTAAATTTGCAATGAAAAGTGGACGCCTCTGTCGCCCATTAGAAAATAAAATGAAATTTGCCGACATCATAGGACATAAAAATACCATTGCTGCTCTTCGAGAGGCGGTCGATACCGACCATATCCCCCATGCTATTTTGTTGGGAGGTCAGGAGGGTATCGGAAAGATGCGTGTGGCCAGAGCCTTCGTCAGCTATCTCTATTGTATGGACCGTCATGATGGTGACAGTTGTGGCAAATGCCCTGCATGTCTGCAAAATGCCCACCACAACAATCCTGATGTGCATTTTATTTTTCCTCGTACGGGTGCCGCTTCTAAAAGCACCGACTTTTTCCTGCCTCAATGGAATGATTTTCTTGATACTCATCCTTATATGCCAAAAGAGGAGTGGGCAAGGATGATAGAGACCGGAAATACAGTGCCGGTGATTTATAGAAGTGATGCCGCTGAAATTTCACGAACTGCCGCCCTGTCGAGTTTCGCATACAGATATAAGACTTATATAATCTGGATGCCTGAAAGAATGCAGCCCCAGTGTGCCAATGCTCTTCTCAAACTTCTTGAGGAGCCTTTCCCTGATACGCTCTTCTTGCTCGTAAGCAATGAGCCCGACAAACTTCTCCCTACTATTTTTTCGCGGACACAGAGGTTCAATCTCAAACCTCTCAACGATGCTGAGGTAGCCGAGATCCTTGTGAAGGAAGGTGTCCCTTATCCTGAGGCACAAGAAGTGGCTTCTCTTTCAGAAGGCAACATGATAAAGGCGATAGACATGACCGGGGAGGGGGGGGAGATACGAGAATTCTCGCTTCTCTTCATGCAGATGATGCGACTTGCTTATTCTCGCAATGCGGCCGCTCTCCGAATGTTGAGCGATTCAATTGCGGCGATGGGAAGAGAGAAGTGTGCTCGATTCCTTGCTTATTGTGCGCGGATGACTCGAGAAAGTTTCATTTTCAATCTCAAGGACAGTGCGCTCAACGCAATGACACGTGATGAGTCTAATTTCAGTGTCAGATTCTCTCCTTTTATCAACCATACAAATGTAGAAAGAATCATCCATGAGATCGAAAGAGCCCACGATGACATACTCCGCAATGCGAATGCTCGACTTGTGCTTTTCGACTTCATGCTTAAGTTGATGATGCAGCTTAGAAAACAGTAACTTACCAAAAAAACACTTATAAATAATATGAAACCTACTTTGTTTATCCTCGCTGCAGGAATGGGAAGCCGCTACGGTGGCCTCAAGCAGCTCGATTCACTTGGCCCTTCCGGTGAAACTATCATGGACTATAGCGTCTATGACGCACTTCGTGCAGGCTTTGGAAAGATTGTATTCGTGATTCGTCATGATTTTGAACAGGATTTCCGCGATAAGGTGATCTCTAAATATGAGGGACATGTTCCCGTGGAAGTGGTGTTCCAAGACATCAATGATCTTCCGGAAGGCTTTACAGTGCCTGAAGGTCGCCAGAAACCCTGGGGTACCAACCATGCAGTGCTTATGGCTAAGGATGTGATCAAAGAGCCTTTTGTTGTGATCAATGCCGATGACTACTATGGCCCTGAAAGCTTTAAGCTGGCAGCCGAGACTCTTAAAGACTTGGAGGGAAAGACTGGCGAATATTGCATGATAGGATTCCGTATTGAGAACACCCTCAGTGAGAACGGAGGCGTTAGCCGTGGTCTCTGCGAGGTAAGTGAGGAAGGATATCTGACCGGAGTCAAGGAATGCCACGGCATTCAGCGCAAGGGCGAGGGTCTTATCCATATTGAGGATGAAGTGGAAAAGCCTTTCCCCTCTGGAAGCAGTGTCAGCATGAACATGTGGGGATTCACCCCGGACTATTTTGGCTATAGCGAGAAGGCTTTCGTCAAGTTCCTCAGCGAGCACGGCAATGAACTTAAGTCAGAATTCTATATCCCGACCGTGGTCAACGACCTTATCCAGAGTGGTGAAGCAACTTTGAAGGTTGTTCAGACTCCGTCAAAATGGTTTGGTGTGACTTTCGCTGCTGATCGTCAGGCTACTGTAGATCAGTTTAAGGCCCTCGTAGACGCAGGTGTATATCCGTCTCCTCTTTTCTGAAAGTAACGAAGATTAAAATGGCAACAAAAATATTAGTGACCGGTGGCACTGGCTATATTGGGAGCCACACTGTAGTGGAGCTGCAGCAGGCCGGCTATGAGGTAGTGATCATCGACAATCTCTCCAATTCTAACCGTGACGTTCTCAACGGAATCGAAGCTATTACAGGCATTGCTCCGATATTTGTAGAGGGTGATTGCACCGATCTTGATACACTCAAAAAACTCTTTGAGCAAAATCCGGGTATCAAAGGGATAATCAACTTCGCTGCTTCTAAAGCTGTTGGTGAGAGTGTGCAGAAGCCACTTCTGTACTACCGCAATAACCTGAATACCCTAATAAACCTTCTTGAGTGTATGCCTCAATATGGTGTGAAAGGTATCGTATTCTCAAGCAGTTGCACTGTATATGGCGAGCCTGACGTGAATCCTATCGACGAGACTGCTCCCATCAAGCCGGCTACCTCTCCTTATGGCAACACCAAGCAGATTTCTGAAGAGATAATCACCGACTACATCCATAGTGGTGCCCCTGTAAAGAGTATAATCCTTCGCTATTTCAATCCTATAGGTGCGCATCCAAGCGCAAAGATTGGAGAGCTTCCACTTGGCGTGCCTCAGAACCTGGTGCCTTATTTGACTCAGGCAGCTGCCGGCATCCGCAAGGAGTTGACAGTGTTTGGCGACGACTATAATACTCCCGACGGAAGCTGTATTCGCGACTATATTGACGTAGTGGATCTTGCCAAGGCTCATGTAGTGGCTATGCGCAGAATGCTTGATGGCGAGGACACTGACAGCATCGAGATATTCAATCTCGGCACAGGTCGTGGAGTTTCCGTGCTCGAGCTGATCAATGCTTTTGAAAAGGCAACCGGGGTACCTGTTCCGCACAAGATCGGAGGGCGTCGCGAAGGCGATATTGAAAAGATTTGGGCAATTCCTGACAAGGCCAATACCGTGCTTGGGTGGACAGCCGAGGTTCCGGTGGAGGAGACGCTCGCCAACGCATGGAGATGGCAGCAGTCGCTGAATAAATAATCGGAAGACATAATATTAATAGAAAAATCGATGACCTTTGCACTTGTGAAGGCCATCGTTTTTTTCATTTTTAAGCGATTTCTATGATTTATATTTTTATTTTTAAATTATTATTTGTAATTTTGCAATTCAAAGCGTAAAGACTTACAATACTCTGATACAATAACAACAATAATATATAGCAAATGAATAGACAGACTTTGGTAAATGGTCTATTGTCTCTCACTGTGGTTTCTGTATTGACCGGATGTGTTGACGATAAGTATGACCTTAAAAACATTGACAAAACTTCAAGGTTCACGGTCAATGACCTGACGGTGCCCGTCAATCTTTCTGAAATCAAGCTGAAGAATGTGTTGGATATATCTGACGATGACGAAACGATCAAAAAAGTTGAGATAGACGGAAAGGAATATTATGCAATCAAGAAAAGTGGACAAATCGAAACATCAGATTTCACGCTTAACAGTGTGCATGTTCCTTCTATTCCTATCAATCCAATAAATATTAGCGTGCAAGTGCCTTCTGTAGGCTTCTTGCCGGATCAGTATATCAATAGTGATTTTGATCTTTCACCACAACCTTTGCAGGATTATCATATCAATCTCAACAACATCGACAGCTCACTAAAGAAGCTTGATCGTATTCGTACGGAAGGTAAGATAAAGATAGATGTCGTTCTTTCAGTACCGGAAGCTATTGTTGCTTCGTCTGGAAAAATAAGTTTTAAAAAACTAAAAGTTAAGCTTCCTTGGGGTCTTCTTACTGATGCAGAAGGGTATGAACCGTCAGATGGAAATATGACCATATCGGAAGTGAATGTTGATGCTGATGGAAAGGCTCATTTCAGCATTCTTGCAGATGGTCTTGATTTCGACACTAATGGAGTTATCACTGATCAAACCCTTGATATTACTGATAAGGTTGGTATAGAAGGGGGGCAGATTCATGTAGAGGTGCAAGCATCTTCGCTTCCTAATCCATTGAACATTAAGGCTGAGTTCTCGATTTCAGCGTTCGATATCGCTTCATTCTCCGGACTTGTAGAGTATAAGATGAACGATGTGGAAATTGCACCTGTCTCACTTAGTGACCTTCCTGATTTTCTTAACAGTCCTGAGACAGAGATCAGGATTGCAGATCCTGTCATCCTGGTGGATATAAATAATAATCCGGTAGGAAAGTATGGACTTGAAGGTGAAGGAAAGCTGACGCTGGCTTCCCACTTTTCAAATAATATGACAACTGAGGCTTTCAGCGATGTATTTTCTATTACCAAAGAAGGAGCTAAGATTGCATTTGGATCCGAATCAGAGGGCTATGAAAATGTAGGCATGAGCAATCTTGGCAACATACTGACCAATTCTCACGCAAGTGGTCTTCCGAAAAGCATATCTGTAAATATTGGAGATCTTATCTTCTTCGGTGAGGCTGTAGATTTTCCTGTAGGTTCTTTTGGAAGCGCCAAAGGATCTTATGATCTTATCGCTCCTCTTGGATTCGATTCTCCTTCGAAAATCGTATATGAGACTACCGAAATGGATTGGAGCAATGATGATCTCGACAACCTCTATGTCACTTCAATCAACCTTAAGGCAAACTGTAGCACGGATCTTCCTGTGAGCGTACAGCTTTCGGTAGTTCCTGTCGATAAAGCAGGAAATGAAATAGGCGTCATGGAAGAAAGTTCGAATTTCAAAGTTCCAGCTATGAGTCAGAATCAACCTGTATCTTTGGCAATCAAGGGTATATCCGGACCAATTCACGGATTTGATGGGGTGAAGTTCAGAGCTGTAATCACTCAAGATTCTGATAATATCAACCCCATTGGGCCTGATCAGTATATCAACCTCTCTGATCTTCGTGTGACTGTTGATGGATATTTTGAAAAAGAACTTTAACCCCTTAGTAAGCAACACCAATGAATATCATAAATAGAAAACTTATCGCCCTTTCACTCGTAGCGGCTTCTGCCGTGGGCGCGTCCGCTCAGGAATCGGCTACCGGCTACTTTATGGAAAATTATCACATGAAGTGGCAAATGAATCCAGCAATGGGCAACCGCGATAATTATGTCGGATTCCCTGGTTTGGGCAATCTCAATGTGTCTGCCAATGGCAATTTCAGTCCTACTGATATCGTCTATCCGTATGGAGGTAAGACTGTACTTTTCACTCATCCCGGAATATCGGCTGAGGAAGTGCTCGGCAACCTCAAGAATGTCAATCGTTTTTCCTCAAGCTCAAACGTCGGGATACTTCAGGGCGGCTTTAAGGCTTTCGGAGGTTATAATAATATTGCCATCAACTTTAGAGAAGAGGCAAATATCGCACTTCCCAAAAGTATCTTTTCGCTGCTTAAGGAAGGCGTAAGCAACCAAATGTACGATATTAAGGACTTGAAAGCTAAAGCAGCTGTCTATGCTGAAATAGCATTAAACCATTCAAGAGAAATAAAGCAAGTTCCTGGCTTGCGCGGAGGTATTAGCCTTAAATTTATGCTTCCTGTAGGGTTTGTGGATGCTAATTTCAACAATCTTTCACTTGAATTAGGGGAAAACAACTGGATGGCTACCTCGGAAGCTCAGCTTCGAATGTCAGCTAAGAACATGAGATACAAGACTAAGGTCAATGATCGAACTGGCAAACCATATGTAAATGGTATTGATACGGAGGACTTTAAATTTGGATTCAATGGTTTTGGTATCGGTGTTGATCTTGGTGCCACATACGAATGGCAGGATTTCAATTTCTCTCTTGCCTTTACCGATCTTGGTGTGCTCAACATTAATTCCATTCAAGAGGCTTCTACCAATGGCATTAAGAAATTTGAGACTGATGACCATGTCATTGGCATTGGCGACCATGGAGATAGCTGGGATGCTCTCGTAGACGATCTATCACCTCTCTATCAACTTCATGATAATGGAGATGTGGGTTCTTCCTCTATTGCTTTGCTTGGAAAATTCCGTGCAGGTGTAGATTATAAGTTCCCTTTATATGACAAATTGCACTTTGGTCTTATGAATACTACAAGTCTAAGTTCATTGTTCCCTTCTACGGAATTCCGTCTGTCGGCCAACGTAGAACCCATAAAGGGAATCGCTGCATCTGTCAGCGCGGCTGCCGGCACTTATGGTGCAAACTACGGATTTCTTCTTAGCCTCGGCAACAAGGGATTCAATTTCCTGATCGGTATGGACTATGCCGCATTGAAGTTTGATAAAAATTCCATTCCTCTTACGAGCAATTTGGATGTCCATATGGGAATCAATTTCCCATTCTAAGACCGTCATAGAAACTTAAAGTCGGCTCTGCATCTTGCGGAGCCGATTTTTTTATGTTTTGCCACTAAGTTGCGAGATATTTTTGTTAATTTTGCAGAAAGAAAAAAGAATAGAAGAAATGAATAAAAGATATCTTAAAATTCCGGTTCTTATTTTTGCTGCCCTTGCATGGAGTGCTTCATCTGTAAGTTGTGGAAAGAGTAATGGGCACAATGAAGAAACTGAAAGTCACGAAGGTCATGACCATGATCACGAAGGCCACGATCATGACGACCATGACCACGACCACGAAGATCATGATCATCATGAAGGAGATCATGATGAAGATGAACACGCAGGTCATGATCATAGTGCCCTTATTGAATTAAAGACCGAACAGGCAGAGAGATTTGGAGTAAGCACAGAGAAGATCGATAGATCGGATTTCTCAGAAGTGACCGTTGTATCAGGTCGTATCGAGTCAAAGGCATCGGATGAAGGTGTTGCTACCGCTACGCGAAATGGAATACTGACCCTATCTCCAAATGTTAATGTTGGGGTAAGAGTTGGAGCGGGATCTTCAATTGGCTCGATATCAGCCTCAAATGTGCAAGGGGGAGATCCGACTGTTCAGGCTGTGGCTGCTCGCAATGCAGCCAAGCGAGAGCTTGACCGCCTTAAACCTCTTCATGAAGACGGCATTGTTAGTACGGAAGAATATAATAATGCACTCCGGGCTTATGAGGAGGCGGAAGCAGCGGTGAAGACATCGAAGCAGGGTAGTGCTAATGTTAACTCTCCGAAATCCGGAGTCATTACCCAGCTGCTTGCAAAGTCTGGAGAATATGTAGAGGTCGGACAGAGTATAGCTGTCATCAGCGGAAATACAAGTCTGACTCTGCGGGCTGATGTGCCGGAAAAGTATATCGGTCGACTTGCAGGTGTGAAAACAGCCAATTTTCGTCCGGCTTCTTCCGAAGAGATTATCTCTATTGAGGAGCTTGGAGGAAAAATGATCTCGAATGCAGGTACTTCGGTGTCAGAAAATGGTTATATCCCGGTTTATTTCTCTTTCAACAACAATGGCAGTGTGGCTCCCGGGGCTTTTGCAGAGGTATTTCTCAAGTCGGGAGAGAGACATGATGTGCTTTCCGTTCCTAAGGAGGCAATAGTCGAGATCAACGGCAACAAGTGTATCTACGCCGCCCATGGGGAAGGACACTTCATAAAGCATGTGGTGACCTTGGGAGCATCCGACGGAAAGAGGGTAGAAGTGCTTTCCGGTCTTCAGCCAGGAGAAGAAGTTGTTGTGAAGGGCGCTCAGGTAGTAAGGATGGCTGAGACGTCAGCTACAGCCGTACCGGGACATACGCATAATCATTAATTTATTGCCGACATGCTGAATAAGATCATAAATTGGTCGCTGACCAATAGGCTTGTGGTGCTTCTTGCGGCATGCGCCACTATCATTGCCGGGCTTTTTGTGCTCGTTCGCACAGAAATCGATATCTTCCCTGATCTAAATGCCCCTACAGTTGCTATAATGACGGAAGCCTCCGGATTGGCTCCTGAGGAGGTAGAGCGGGCAGTGACTTACCCTATCGAAACTGCTGTCAACGGTGCGTCAGGAGTGCGTCGCGTGCGTTCCAGTTCAGCTACCGGTTTTTCAGTTGTATGGGTAGAGTTTGATTGGAATACTGATGCCTATCGCGCACGCCAGACCGTCAGTGAACGTCTGTCAGGTATTGAAGGTGGCCTTCCTTCCAATGTAGGGACTCCAGTGATGGGACCACAGTCATCAATACTTGGTGAGATAATGATAATCGGGCTTACGGCCGACGATATTTCGCTTGGAGAACTCAGAAGTTTAGCAGACCGCACCATTAGGCCTCGTCTGCTGTCGCTGGCAGGAGTTAGTCAGGTCTCGGTGATCGGTGGCGATGAACTTGAATATCAGATTCTTCTCCAGCCGGAGAAGATGCGACATTTTGGAGTGTCGCTATCTGACGTTGCTGATGCCACAGAAAACATGAATGTCAACACTTCAGGAGGGACCACCTATGAATATGGTAATGAATATCTGATAAAAGGGGTTATTTCAACTCTTGATGTTGAGGAATTGGGAAATGCTGCTGTCAGGAATCAATCTGGTGCGACAGTTAAGTTGGCAGATATCGCTGAGGTTAAGATAGGTCCCAAAACGCCAAAAATTGGCACAGCTACCCTTCGTACGCATCCGGCGGTGCTGGTGACAGTCACCAAACAGCCCGGTGTCGGCTCTATCGAACTGACTGAAGAAATTCACAAGGAACTTGAAAACCTGCGTCCATCTCTTCCGGCAGGAGTAAATATTGACACTGATATATTCAATCAGAGTGAGTTTATACAGACATCGGTAAGTAATCTTCAGCAGTCTCTTCTTGAAGGGGCACTATTCGTGATTATAGTGCTTTTCTTCTTCCTGATGAACTTGAAGACTACCGTTATATCGGTTGTGGCTATTCCGCTTTCAATCATTATAGCAGTCATTGCCCTATACTTCATGGGATTCACTATCAATACCATGACTCTCGGCGGAATAGCAATAGCCATCGGTTCGCTTGTTGACGATGCTATCGTGGATGTAGAGAATGTCTATAAACGTCTTCACGAAAACTCAAGAAGAAGCGGCGATTCCAAGCTTCCGGTAATCAAGGTCGTATTTGAGGCTTCTCGAGAAGTGCGCAAACCGATTCTAAATTCCACTCTTATAATAATAGCATCATTTCTTCCGCTCTTCTTCCTCAGCGGTATCGAAGGCAGGCTGCTTAAACCGCTTGGAATTGCATTCATCGTAGCTCTGGCAGCCTCTACTGTCGTAGCCCTTACTCTTACTCCTGTGCTTTGCAGTTATCTCCTTGCAGGTGACAGCAAAAAGGAGGAAAAGGAACTGAACAAAGAGCCTAAGACAGCACGCTGGCTTCGTGAGCATTATTCCCGTGGCCTTGATAAAGTGCTTTCAAAACCGCGTCCTTGGATTATCGGGGTTGCAGTACTCTTGGTGGCCTCGATTGCAGTGTTTTTCACTCTTGGACGAAGCTTTCTTCCCGGATTCAACGAGGGGAGTTTCACGATTAATGTCAGTGCTATGCCCGGCATTTCTCTCGAGCAAAGCGACAGCATGGGGATGGCTGCTGAGCGATTGATCCTTAGCGTGCCTGAAGTGCGCAATGTGGCACGTAAGACCGGCCGTGCAGAACTTGACGAGCATGCCCTTGGGGTGAATACATCTGAGATGGAGGTGCCGTATGTTCTTGATAAAGGCAGGAGCAAGAAAGAAGTAGCACGTGAATTGAGAGAAAAACTTGGCCAGCTTCCTGGCGTGAATGTGGAGATTGGTCAGCCTATTTCGCATCGTATCGATGCAATGTTGAGTGGAGCGCAGGCTCAGATTGCAGTGAAGGTATTCGGGGATGATCTTGATAGACTCTATACCATAGGCCAGCAGATTGGAGCTGAGATGAAAGAGGTGGAGGGAGTCGTTGATGTCAATGTGGAGCAACAGATTTCCCGTCCTCAACTTGACATAGTTCCGCGTAGGGAGATGCTCGCGAAATATGGCATCACTATTCCGGAATTCAGCCGGTATGTGCAGATGGCTATAGGTGGAGATGTAGTTAGTCAGGTTTTTGTCGGCAACCGTCCATATGATCTTACTGTGAAGGTAGAGGATTCCCGGCGGGATACAAAAGAGAGGATAGAAGACCTCATGATCGATAGCAATGTAGGTATGATTCCTCTCTCATATGTAGCCGACGTGAAGGTTGGAAGTGGGCCAAATACCATAAATCGTGAGAATGTCAGCCGTCTGCTGACAGTTTCTGCTAATGTAGATGGACGCGACCTTAAAAGTGTGGTGGATGAAATCAAAGGTCAGATAACAGAGCACGTTGAGATGCCGGAAGGTTATTTCGTGACCTATGGCGGACAGTTTGAGAATGAGGAAGCCGCATCGCGAATGCTCGCTTTGACTTCTATTCTTGCTCTGATTGTGATCTTCTTCCTAATCTATTCAGAGTTCAAGAGTGTTGCTGAGTCTTTGACCATTCTTGTCAATATGCCTCTTGCTCTTATAGGAGGAATACTGATACTTCGAATCACAACGGGCGAGGTCAATATTCCTGCTATAATCGGATTTATCTCACTTATGGGTATTTCGACTCGTAACGGTATGCTGCTCATTTCACGCTACAACCGTTTGCGTGCAGAAGGCATGGGAATAGAAGAAACTGTAAGGAAGGGATCGGCCGACCGTCTTCTGCCCATTATCATGACTGCCCTGACATCAGCTTTGGCTCTTGTACCAATCGCTGTCAGAGGCGGCGAACCGGGCAATGAGATTCAATCGCCGCTTGCTATTGTGATATTAGGAGGACTCCTCAGCAGTACACTTCTGAACATTTTCATCGTTCCTGTGTTTTATCGAAAGATTCAGGAAAGAAAACAACGGAAAACTTCGGTTTCCTAAGCCACTATAAACATTATAAATATACATGAAAAAAATATATAGCCTCGCCTTGATGCCGGCAGTCTTTGGGACTGTCGGCACATACGCCATAACTCCTCAGGAAGCGGCCAATGCCATTCTAAGCCGGAATGGAGACCGACTGCAAATTTCCGTTGCACAAAATGCCAAAGATCTTGAAACCCACACTATAGCCAATGCGCCTGACCCAACAATTGAGGGTGATTATATGTGGATGCCTGAAGGGGTCGATAATCGTTGGAATGTGGCCATCGGATATGAGATGGAATGGCCCGGTGTCTATAAGTCGCGTAGGGAACTTGGAAAGGCCATGAGGGATGCCAACGCTGCGGAAGCAGATGCCGGAGTCTATGAAAAATATGTGGAGATACTTAAAGAAATAGGCACGTATCTTTATGCAGAACGTCGGATTGATATGATGCGTCGCATTCAATTGGCTACTGATTCACTGCACCATGCCGCAGTCAGGGCTACAAAAGGGGGACAGATGTCTCGTCTTGACCTCTCTAAAATCACTCTCGAACAGGGAAGGGTCAATACCCTCATAGCTAATCTTGAGGCTGAGAAGAGCGGCAGCGAAGGAAACCTGAAGACTCTTAACGGAGGATATGATTGCACGTCGCTTCTTGGAAGTATCGACAGGAAGTGGGTGATGACTCCTACGCATTCACTGCAAGAATATTTGGAGGAAGCTCGTACGAATCCCGAGCTCAAGAAGGCAATTTCAGAATTAGAGGTTGCTGACCGGAATATTGGAGTGGCAAAGGCCGAAGGGCTTCCCGGCATTTCCGTGGGATACCATCATGACTTTGAGGATGCCATGCATTTCAATGGGGCTACACTTGGAGTTTCGATACCATTGTTTTCCAACCGGGGTAAGGTAAAAGCTGCCAAGGCAGCAAAAGCGGTTGCAGAATATCAGGTCACTGTCACTACCGACAAAGTGGAGTCAGAGATAACTGCTCTCTACGAAGAAGTGCAACTTATTGATCAAGCTTTGAAAGTACCTATGGAGGTGTTTGCCACAACAGACTATAATACCCTTCTTCTTAAAGCATATAGGGGAGGCGAGTTGTCTCTTACCGACTATCTTCAGGAACGCTCCTGGTTTAGTGAAGCTCATCTCGATCTTCTCGAACTTCAGTATCAGCGCGAACAGCGAATGTGGCTCCTCTCTCTGCTATGCAAGTAATAGAATAATGTCCTTTGGATAGAAATGATTAGTCTATCTCGTCATATTTTTGAGTGAGACTTGGGTTCAGTCCCTTGCAAACAATAAATCCTTGCAATTTGAATATTTTCAGATCGCAAGGATTTCTTATTTTCGAATATACACTTCTTCTGTAATTTAGTTGGATACTCTTATAGTCGATTTTCCAGTGATAGCTAAGGTTGTAGTGACTTCTTGACGTGTTTTTATTTTCGTATGCATTAATTGAAATACACCTTTTGGAGGTTGTAGCCGAGTTGTAACTTTGCACGG
>CAYSMP010000085.1:0-16405 GCA_964432215.1 uncultured Sangeribacter sp. | reverse complement strand
GGGTGCTTGGCCTCAAGGTTGGCCATAATTTCATTGATGTTCATTTCGGCTATTGATAATAAGGTTATTACTTTCGGTTTGTTCTCTTTCCCGAAATAACTTTCAGGAGTATCTTTGAGATTTCGATTGCAAATATAAATTGTTTTATCCATTCTACCAAAGAATCCAACGATTTTTTTTGGAATTTTTCTACAAAAACGGCCAAATATGCTTTAAAACATATTTTATCGGTCATAAATCGGGGTTATCTTCGTTCGGCGTGAAGTCTACCCCCGCGGAAGCCTATTTGCATTTTAGACTGCAATGATTTGAATAATTGCGGAATTTTGATTATATTTGCGCGTTTAAACTACTGTGGCAGGTGAGTCCATGTCTCGTCATGGACTTAAACACGTGTCGGCAATCGAAGATGAAAACTAAAAAAAGATACCGCATAGCACTCGAAGACGAATCGAGGCTGAGGCAGATAGCCTCGGCCAGCGTCTCCCCTGCTGTGTTGTGGGCCGGCGGCATAGCCGTAGTGCTACTTCTATTAGCGATCTCCGTAGTGCTGATAATAGCCACTCCCCTCCACAATCTTATGCCGGGCTACCTCAAGAAAGGGGAACGGACAGAAGCTAAAGAAGGGCTCCTCAGAATCGACTCCATAAGAGATGCCTACCGAATCAACAACATATATCTCTCCAACATACTGACCGTCTTGGATACGGACCGCACACCTACCGATAGTCTGCTGAATGTAACAACCCCCAATGAACTTCCACCAGACTCGTTGCTGCCCGCCTCACCCCGTGAAATCGAATTCATCACGCGGATGAAAGACCGCGAGCAATACAACGTCAGTATCCTCGCTCCCCTTGCAGCTGATCAGCTGCGAATCTATCCTGTGGCAGCTGAGGCCACCGTAGCCGAACAGTCACCCGGAGCAATAAAGCCACGTATTCTGACGGCAAAAGGGAGTCCGGTGTGCGCGGCAGCCGACGGCCGGGTTCTTGCAATCCAGAATCCTGCTCCCGAGGGTGGAAGCGCGATAGTGATACAGCACGACAGCGGATTTGCCTCCAGATACTCGCATTTAGGGACCCCTACCGTCGCGCCGGGAGCGCACGTGGATGGAGGAAGCGTGATCGCCCACGGGGCATCAGGAGGGGCTATAGGAGCCGGCTATTTCTTTATGGAGATGTGGTATGACGGCAACCCTGTGGAACCGGCAAGATATTTGGGGATGGAGTTGTGAGGTTGTGGGGTTGTGAGGTTGTGGGGTTGTGGAGTTTTTAAGTGGGGGATAGATTAGGATTTTAGGTTGGGGAGATGGGGGATAAGGGTTTTAAATTATTTGGATTATTGACAATAACGACATATAGATGAGTGAAATTAAGAATATTGGAGTCTTAGGGTCGACCGGTAGCATCGGTACCCAGACACTTGACATTATATCGGATTATCCCGACCTGTTCAGGGCATCCGTGCTGACCGCTCGACGTCAGTGGCAGCTGCTCGCGCAACAAGCTTTGAAATTCAAGCCAGATCTTGTAGTAATCGGCGAAGACGAGTTCTATGGCCCATTACGCGACGCTCTCAAAGGGACCGGAATAGAGGTAGCCGCAGGAGCGAAAGCTATTGAAGAAGGTGCAGCCCTTCCTTCCACTGACACTGTAGTGACAGCAATGGTTGGATACAGCGGTCTTCTACCTACCATCTCCGCTATCAAGGCGGGAAAAACAATTGCCCTCTCCAACAAGGAGACCCTCGTGGTGGCCGGGGAACTCATCACAGGCCTTTGCCGCGACTATGGAGTAAGCATCGTTCCGGTAGATAGCGAGCACTCCGCCATATTCCAATGCCTCGTAGGGGAAAACCGGGAAGAAATGCGGAAGATAATCCTTACAGCCAGCGGAGGCCCCTTCAGAAAACTTTCTAAAGAGCAGCTATCGGATGTCACACCGGGCGATGCATTGAAGCACCCCAACTGGGATATGGGTGCTAAGGTCACCATCGACTCAGCTTCTATGATGAACAAAGGTTTTGAGATGATCGAGGCCCGTTGGCTCTTCGACTGTCCGCCGGAGCAGATAGAGGTCGTGGTTCATCCTCAGTCAATAGTGCATTCTATGGTGGAGTATCGCGACGGCAGTGTGAAGGCGCAGCTTGGAGTGCCCGATATGCACACCCCTATCCGCTATGCCCTGTCGTATCCGACACGCCTTCATACCGAAGCACGCCCTATGCGTCTTGAAGATTACGCCACTCTGACGTTTGAACGCCCTGACATGGAGAAGTTCCCACTTCTCGGCTATGCATTCGAAGCTATACGTAAGGGAGGCACAATGCCTTGCATATTGAATGCAGCCAACGAGGTGGCAGTGCAGGCATTCCTGGAAAGTAAGATACGCTTCACTGACATGCCTGTGATAGCCCGCAAGACAATGGAGGCCGCCCCTTGGAGCAGCAATTGCGATCTCGAAAGCCTCGTGGCTACAAACGCGGAGGCACGGAAAATTGCGGAAGGGGAAGTGTTAAACATTAAGTGTTAAGTGTTGAACATCAAACATTAAGTGTTAAGTATTAAACATTAAACATTAAGTGTTAAGGGTTAAACATTAAGTGTTAACTATTAAGTATTAAATATTAAGTGATTTAAAATTGGAAACATTTTGGATAAAGGCAGCGCAGCTCGTGCTTGCGCTTGCCATTTTGATTATCATACATGAGTTTGGGCATTTCCTCTTCGCCCGTATATTCGGAATAAGGGTAGAGAAATTCTATATCTTCTTCGATCCCTGGAAGGAACTTTTTAAGTGGAAGCCGGGGAAATATATCGGAGGTCTGGGGAAGCAGAAAGATATCTCCAAGCAACCGGTATGCGTAGAATGCGAAAACAAGAATTGCTCAACCGACAGCAAATCTAAGAAATCCAAATTCTGGAGTGATACGGAATATGGTATCGGCTGGGTACCTCTCGGGGGCTACTGTAAGATATCGGGAATGATCGATGAGTCAATGGATACCGAACAGATGAAGCAGCCGGCCAAGCCGTATGAGTTCCGTAGCAAACCGGCTTGGCAGCGACTGCTCGTCATGATAGCCGGAGTCCTCTTCAATTTCCTTCTCGCTATCCTCATCTACGCTGGAATCGTCTTTGCTACTGGTGAGAAATATGTGGCACTGACCGATGCAGAAATGGGTCTTGAGTTCTCACAGGCAGCGAAGGATGCCGGATTCAGAAACGGTGACATTCCCATCGAAGCTGATGGGCAACCACTAAATCATATCCCTACGGAAGACCGCCTGAAGATGATGCAGGCAAAAGAGGTGAAAGTGCTTCGCGATGGAAAGGTTGAGAATGTGAAGATACCTGAAAACTTTATCTTCACCCTTGACAAAGAGATGAAAGATGGCTCCGATCCCATCAATTTCTTCACCTACCGCATACCTACACGCATCACCCAGGTGATGCCCGGCGAAGGAGCAGCCAAAGGAGGAGTGAAGGAGGGAGACGAGGTCATCGCCATCAACGACACGCCGACAGTTTCATTGACAGAATTCCTTGCTACGCTATCAGGACACGCCAACGATACCGTGATGATTTCTGTAGTGCGCCGCAACGAAATTGCCAACGATACACTCAGCCTTCCGGTTGTATTGTCAGAAAACTCAAAAATGGGAGTCGGTCTTGAAGTGGATCCATCTGCGTTCTTCCCTGTGAATGAGAAGAAATATAATATCTTCACCTCCATACCGCGAGGCATCGAAATGGGAGTCGATCGCCTGACAAGCTATGCTAAGAGCATGAAGCTTGTCTTCACCAAAGAAGGAGCCAAGTCGATAGGTGGTTTCGGAGCTATCGGCAATCTCTTCTACCCAACGTGGGACTGGTTAGCCTTCTGGAACATCGCGGCATTCCTCTCCGTGGCACTTGCCTTCATGAATATCCTACCGATTCCTGCTCTTGACGGCGGCCATGTGCTCTTCCTTCTCTATGAAGTGATCTTCCGACGGAAACCATCTGAGAAATTCATGGAATATGCGCAGATGACCGGTATGGTGCTTCTGATAGGTCTTCTGCTATATGCCAACGGTATGGATATAGTCAGGTTCTTCCTCAAATAACCGGTAGTAATTCTTAACGCATAATTCATAATGCATAGTCAGCTACCCTCGAGCTAAAACAAGTCATGATTATCTGTCACTGATTATCAGTCAAAAACATATTGATGACACTATGCGTTTAATTTGATCGATTGAATAGATGAAAGAGATAATATTAAAGAAAGGAAAAGAGGAGAGTCTGCTTCGCCATCATCCATGGGTTTTCTCGGGTGCAATAGCCCGTTTGCCGGAAGGGTTGGAAGAAGGAGACCTGGCAGTAGTGAAGGGTGCCGACGGTAGAGTGCTTGGCATCGGACACTATCAGATAGGTTCGATCGCCACCCGCATCCTTGAGTTCGGGGCAGATACGCTTCCTGCTGACTTTTTCCACCGCAGGCTTGAGGCAGCCTTCCGTCTGCGTCAAACACTCGGACTAATCCGGCCTGACAACGATTGTTTCCGCCTCGTACACGGCGAAGGAGACTTCCTCCCGGGCCTCGTGATCGACATTTACGGCGACACCGCAGTGATCCAGGCTCACAGTCCGGGTATGCATTTCGAACGTCGACGCATCGCTGAGGCTCTTATCGACATCCCTGACGCCAGAATACGCAACGTCTACTATAAAAGCGAGACCACCCTGCCCTATAAGGCCAATCTTGATCCCGAAAATGAGTATCTTGTAGGAGGCTACGACGGCAACATCGCCACAGAAAACGGGTTGCAGTTTAATATAGACTGGCTCAGGGGTCAGAAGACAGGATTCTTTGTAGACCAACGCGAAAACCGTGCGTTGCTTGAAAAGTTTGCCAAAGGGCGTAATGTGCTCAATATGTTCTGCTACACCGGAGGTTTCTCCGTCTACGCAATGCGTGGAGGAGCAAAGAGCGTAGTATCGGTCGATTCTTCAGCCAAGGCTGCTGCTCTTACCGATGCTAATATAGAACTTAATTTCCCCGGCGATCCGCGCCACAAGACTTGTGCAGTAGATGCCTTCAAGTATCTCAATGATATGCCCGATAAGGAATATGACCTTATCATCCTTGATCCCCCGGCATTTGCCAAGCACCGCTCAGCTCTCAAAAACGGACTTATCGGCTACCGCAAGCTCAACACCAAAGCATTTGAGAAAATAAAGTCAGGAGGGGTACTGTTCACATTCTCCTGCTCGCAGGTAGTGACGCGCGAAGCTTTCCGTCTTGCAGTCTTCAGTGCAGCGGCAAAATCAGGAAGGAAGGTGCGCATACTGCATCAACTCACCCAGCCGGCCGACCATCCTATCGACATCTCACATCCTGAAGGTGAATATCTGAAGGGACTGGTGTTGTATGTGGAATGAGTTGTGGGGTTGTTGGGTTGTGAGGTTGTGGAGTTGTGAGGTTTTGAGGGTTTGGGGTGATGGTAGAGGGGAGTATTTAGAGTTAACCGGAATAATATAACAATAATGAATAACTTTAAGACTTATTTGGCAGGAGGAGCCCTTCTCCTGGCTACAATGACTGCAATGGCAAAGGAAAATCCGAATTTCGACTATAAGGTAGATCGTTTCGCAGATATCGAAGTGCTGCGCTATGAGGTGCCGGGCTTCGACAAACTCACCCTACAGCAGAAGGAAATGCTCTACTACCTCTCGGAGGCAGCTCAGTGGGGTCGCGACATCATATGGGACCAGAATGGTGCCCATAACCTCCAGCTCCGTCGCATTCTTGAGAAAATCTATCAGAAATATGACGGCGACCGCAATTCCAAAGACTGGAAGGCTTTTGAAAAATACATCAAGCAGGTATGGTTTGGCAATGGTCCGCATCATCATTATTCCAATGATAAATTCCAGCCGGAATTCTCCGAGGCTTTCTTCGCAGAGCGTGTCGGAGGGCTATGCAAGCACGGTGTGGGGGCTAAGGATGACCAGGAGCGCGAGGCTATCATAGCGGAGATCACCAAATATATTTTTGATCCTACCTACATGCCTAAGAAAGTAAGCCTCGACTCTACCGGCGATGTGATAGCAAACTCAAGCGTAAATATGTATGACGGAGTCACTCAGGAAGAAGTGGAGGCATATTTCGCTTCTAAGAAAAAGCCCAACGACCCTACCCCTATCTCATATGGATTGAACTCAAAGCTTGTCAAAGACAAGAACGGCAACGTAGTGGAGGAGCATTATTATCTCAATGGGCTCTATGGAGAGGCTATCCGCAACATCATCTATTGGCTCGACAAGGCCAAGGGGGTAGCTGAAAACGATGCTCAGCGCGCCTACATCACCAAACTTATCGATTACTATATCACCGGCGACCTACGCCTTTTCGATGAATACTCTATTCTTTGGGCTGAAGATACAGACTCAGACGTTGACTTCGTCAATGGTTTCATCGAAAGCTATAATGACCCTCTCGGTATGACAGGCAGCTGGGAAAGCTACGTCAACTTCCGCAACCGAGAGAGCACCAAACGCACTAAGATAATTTCTGACAATGCACAGTGGTTTGAAGATAACGCGCCTATTGATCCGCAATACCGCAAACCCAAAGTGAAAGGAGTTTCAGCTAAGGCAATCAATGCCGTAATGCTTGGTGGCGACGCTTATCCTGCTACAGCTATCGGCATCAACCTCCCCAATGCCGACTGGATTCGTGCGCAGCATGGCAGCAAGTCTGTGACTATCGAAAATATCACTGAGGCCTACGCCGAGGCAAGCAAGGGAAATGGGTTCCGTGAGGAATTCGTAATTGATGCTCCGACACGCGAACTGATGGACAAATATCTCTATCAGACAGATATGCTTCATACCGACCTGCATGAGTGTCTCGGCCATGCTTCAGGACAGCTGGCTCCCGGCACCGACCCTGACGCCCTCAAAGAAAACGGCTCCACACTCGAAGAGGCGCGTGCCGACCTCTTCGCACTCTACTATCTTGCCGACCCAAAGCTCATAGAGCTCGGTATCCTCTCCGATCCGGAGGCATACAAGGCCGAATATTACCAGCAGATGATGAATGGTCTTATGACCCAGCTCAACCGCATTGAGCCGGGCAATGACATAGAGGAAGCCCACATGCGCGACCGCCAGCTCATCGCAGCCTGGACACTCGACCATGCCAAGAAGACCAAGGCAGCCGAACTTGTGAAGAAAAACGGCAAGACCTATCTCAAAATCAACGACTACAAAGAACTCCGCCGCCTTTTCGGTGAACTCCTCAAGGAGATACAGCGCATCAAATCGACCGGCGACTACAAGGCTGGCAACGACCTGATACAGAAATATGCAGTCAAGATAGATCCGAAGCTCCACAAAGAGGTGCTTCAGCGTTTCTCAACCCTCGACATCCCTCCATACAGAGGATTTGTCAATCCGGTATACGTCCCTGTGTATGACAACGACGGTAATATCACCGACGTAAAGATCACATATACAGAAAGCTATCCAGAGCAGATGCTCCGCTTGAGCCGCGATTATTCTGCGATGTGAGGGTTGTTAGGTTGTGGAGTTGTTAGGTTGTGAGGTTGTTGGATTTTGGGGTTATTCTTATTCTTAATTGACTTTAAGTATGGAAAAAGATAGGCACGACATTCTTATTTCTCAGATACGCAAGGAGTTTTATGCCCTGCGCAACGGGATGATAGCCGATACTCTTAGAAAGGGAGGGCTGAAGCAGAAGTATATCTTCGGGCTTCAGCTCCCCCAAATAAAGGCTACGGCGGAAAGATTCCGACCTGAAAGTGAAGAAGATGCCGCCGACATAGCCAAAGCCTTATGGAAAGACGTGGAATGCCGTGAAGCGCGGCTATTGGCTTGCCATCTGATGCCACCTCCCCTCATGACACGGAATGAAGCTATGGAATGGGCCGAGGAAGTGACAACACGTGAGGAAGCCGACATACTTGCTTTCAGACTTCTGCGTCGCCTTCCCTATGTTACTGAGATAGCAGAAAACCTCGAGACTTCAGACTCCCCTCTCAAGAGATATATGTCAGAGGCGATCAGACGTTTTATATAGAAGTTGAGTGACCAACTTCAATAAACCAAATCAATGATACTTCATGAAACTCAAGTTTAAATCTTCCATCTTTGCAGCCGGAGCAGTGCTTGCAATGCTCCTGAGCCAGCCACTGACAGCTGCCGGGACAGCTGCTGAAAAAGGAAAGTTCGAAGCCGGCAAAGGGACATTCCTCCTCAACGGGGAACCCTTCGTAGTGAAAGCCGCAGAACTTCATTATCCGCGTATACCTCGCCCCTATTGGGACCAGCGCATCAAGCTTTGCAAGGCACTCGGCATGAACACTATCTGCCTTTATACATTCTGGAACTCCCACGAGCCTAAAGAGGATCAATTCGACTTCACCGGCCAGAACGACCTTCGCGAATTCATCAAGCTCTGCCAGGAAAATGATATGAAGGTAATCCTACGCCCGGGGCCATACGTCTGCGCAGAATGGGAAATGGGCGGACTCCCTTGGTGGCTTCTCAAGAAGAAAGACATCAAGCTGCGCGAAAACGACCCCTATTTCCTTGAGCGCGTCGACAAATTTCAGAAAGCAGTGGCCGACCAAGTCGGCGACCTTACAGTAGCCGACGGCGGACCAATTATAATGGTGCAGGTAGAGAATGAATACGGATCGTATGGCACAGACAAGCCATACGTAGCCAACATACGCGATATGCTCCGCAAGAATTTCGGCGACGACGTGACACTCTTCCAATGCGACTGGTCGTCAAACTTCACCAACAACGGCCTCGACGACCTCATCTGGACAATGAACTTCGGCACAGGAGCCAATATCGACCAGCAATTTGAAAAACTAAAGGAACTGCGTCCGGAAAGTCCTCTGATGTGCTCGGAATTCTGGAGCGGATGGTTCGATAAATGGGGAGCAAATCATGAGACGCGCCCGTCAGAAGACATGATAGCCGGCATAGACGAGATGTTGTCAAAAGGAATCTCCTTCAGTCTTTATATGACCCATGGAGGCACCAATTGGGGACATTGGGCAGGCGCCAACTCTCCAGGATTCGCACCCGACGTGACATCCTACGACTATGATGCCCCCATCAGCGAGAGCGGCCAGGTCACTCCTAAATATATGGACCTACGCAAGACACTCGCGAAATATTACGACGGCAAGAAGCTTCCTGCCATCCCGGCCACAATAAAGCCGATTGAAGTTAAGGAATTTCAGTTTGATATGGTGGCGCCCCTCTTCAGCAACCTTCCCGAGGGCAAGAAGACCCGCGACATCAAGACAATGGAGGAATTCGACCAAGGATTCGGAAGCATTCTCTACCGCACTACCCTGCCGGAACTTAAAAACGGCGCAATATTGACAATCAATGAGCCGCACGACTATGTGCAGGTGTTTGTCAATGACAAGTATGTAGGCACCGTCGACCGCCGCATGGGTGAGAAAAACGTGCAGCTTCCAGCCTGCGCGAAAGACTCCAAGCTCGATATCCTCGTGGAAGCCATGGGGCGTATCAACTTCGGACGTGCCATCAAGGATTTCAAAGGAATCACCGACAATGTGATACTGACAGAAGACCGCAACGGCTATTCCTTCACCTGCGATCTCAAGAATTGGGAAGTGTTCAATCTTGAAGACACAGAGGAATTCTACGAGTCAATGGAGTACTTCCCCGTGGGATCTTTCACTCCCGGACCCGACGGAAGACTCCCAAGAGGTGTCTACAAAGGGACATTCAACGTCAACAAACCATCTGATACTTTCCTTAATTTCGAGACATGGGGAAAAGGCCTTGTCTACGTCAACGGTCATCCTCTCGGACGTATATGGGAGATCGGTCCACAGCAGACCCTCTACATGCCCGGATGTTGGCTTAAAAAGGGAGAAAATGAGATAATGGTATTTGACATTCTTGGCCCGAAAGAGGCAAAATCGGCCGGACTCAAGACCCCTATGATCGACAACCTTCAGGTGAAGCGTCCTTCGACTCACCGCGAGGAAGGAGAGACACTTGATCTGACAGGAGAGAAGCCTGTATATAGCGGCACATTCCAACCCGGCAACGGATGGCAGGAATTCAAGTTTGACGCTCCGGTAGAAGGGCGCTGGTTATGCCTCGAAGCCCTCAACTCCATCGACGGCAAGGACGTGGCATCTATTGCCGAGTTCTATGTGCTTGATGAGGATGGCAACCGTCTCTCACGCGAGCCATGGACCGTCTACTACGCCGACAGCGAGGACACAAAGAAGAACAACCGCGCCGGCGACAAGGTGTTTGACCTTCAGGAATCCACCTATTGGAGCACTGCCAAGGGTGTGCCCTTCCCCCACCATCTGGTAATCGACCTCGGAAACGACAAGAAAATATCCGGAATTCAGTATCTCCCCCGAATGGAGAGTGAGGTTCCTGGGGCGATCAAAGACTTTAAGGTCTATGTCAGCGGAAAAGCTTATAAGAAGTGATATAAGATACATGGATATATAAGAATAAAGGCGGCTTTTGGGCCGCCTTTTTTGCTTTCAGTATGATACCAGGGAGAATCGGTTGCCGGGAAGTCGCTCGAGTATACCGTCGAATTCCATTTCGCCGAGATGTGCCATAAGGTCATGTATGGGTAGGCCGGTACGCTCGCGGATTGCATCTATAGCCATTGCTTCTTTTGAGAAGCGAAGAGCATCGTGTATGAGCCTCTGCGCACCTGTAAGCTCAGGGAAAAGATCGCGCTGTTTAGGAGCCACAGAGACGCTTTTCGGCTGCCATCCAAGCATTGACATAGTTTCGGCAGCAGAACCGGCCATTAGGGCCTTCTGAGAGCGTATGAGACGGTTGCAGCCCGCACTCATGTCATCTCCTATCCTGCCGGGAAGAGCCAGAAGTTCTCTACCGTAAGAAGAGGCAACAGCAGCGGTAGACATGGCTCCCCCCTTATCAGCCGATTCAGCCACAAGCACGGCATCGGTCATAGTAGCAACAATTCTGTTTCGCTCCAGAAAGCGACTCCTATATGGAGTCACTCCGGAGGGATATTCGGAAATAATGGCACCTCCTGCCGCTATGATACGTCGGGCTAAATCGCGGTTTTGCGCCGGATAGATTGTATTCAGTCCATGAGCTACGACGGCAACCGTAGGCAGTCCGCTCTTGAGGGCGGCTTCGTGGGCTGCCGAATCAATACCGAGTGCCAGCCCACTGACTATTACCATTTCAGGGAAATACACGGCAAGATCTTCCACCAGTTTCCCTACATAACCTACTCCATACGAGGTAGCATGTCGTGTCCCTACAATACTCATCATCTTCTCCGCTTCCAAGTCAGCATTACCCAGACAATAGAGAGTGACAGGAGCACGGTCAATATCGGTCAACCTCGAAGGGTAGTCCTCATCGGTCAGCGAATAAGAAAGAATGCCATGGCGCTCCATAAATTCAGCCTCCTTGCGTGCTTTGAAGAGGGCTTCGTCGCGCACCATGCGGTCGAGCAATGCACTCCCTTTAACATTCATTTTGACCGTCAGTTCCTGCTGAGAGGCAGCAAAAAATTCCTCTACCCCTATCCCTGCCTCCTCCATATGGCGCACAAAAGATGCGCTCATGCCGGGCACGAACGACAGAGCCATACCGAAAAGTCTATGCTGATCCATAGCCTGAGATTGAATACTCCCCTGATAATTCAATTAATGTATTTGGCGAAAATCTTAGCCAATTCGTCGCCTCGCGAGAGCTTACCGTTTTTCAGCACTACGACATTGACAAGACCTTGACAGACAAGTTCTCCTCCTGGACGCATGATATCCTGATGGAATATGAATCGAGGCCCTTTTCTCTCCAATCGAAGGCATGAAAGGAATGTCTCGTTGCCTCTGAGCGACGAGATATATTCAATCTCAACTTTTCGCACTACGGCGTCGATGCCCTGATTGTGCATTTCTACGAAGGAGAGTCCTGCATCGCTGCAAAACTTATGTCGGGTATGCTCCATATAGTGAAGATAGTTGGCGTTATTGACTATCTGCTCGCAGTCAAGCTCATAGTCGCGCACCTCCATCTCCATGATGAAACAATATTTCCTATTAGTATTCTTTAATATTCTCATTTCTTATTATCTTGGCACGTAGAGGATCGTCAGAGGCGAATCCTTCAGAAAGACAACCTCATATTCAGAGGTCATCTTTGTCTTCACAATATTATAATCAAAAAAAGTCAGTCGTCCGGATTCTATCCATTCCTTATCCTTCTCTATTGGATCGCTTTGGTCAGCGGGACGGAAGATACGGAGAAGATATCCGTTGTGGCGACGTTCTACAGTATGATTCAAGAGATTGGCTACCATCTCTGAAGCAAACATATAGTTGACAAATAGGAAGAAGGCCATCGCAGGAAGCACAGTGAGGCATACGATAAGCCCTAAGACTAAATAACGCGGGTCGTAGAAGCATCCAAATATGGATAGAATCAGTCCAATCACTAACACAATCCAGAGAAGCCACCCCGTCCTGGGAGTGAATATGAGGGTTTTGAATATTGTGTTTCGGCTTACGGTAAAAGGTCGGCAGGTTTCCATGAGACTCACCGGGAAAGGCTATTCTTTCGGTCTGTTTTCCCGGAATTTTTGATAAATTAATAGGTTTTGTACAGGTATTGTCTGAAGATATCCGGTTCCTTCCGGATTGCGCAGTCGCGAAAGTCTGATGTATTTGTCACCATTTCCGTAATGTTTTGGGAAGACTTCGTCGCGGCGTTTCTTGGAAATGTCTGAAGCTTTAGAGTGTCCGTTCGGTTGAATGCCCCGGAGGTCGGGATCTACCCCATCAGGTCCGGCTGTCACCGGATATATGTCAGCGCAGGGTGGGTAACCAAGGCCGGTCCACATCACATATTGCTTTCCGGCATTCTTAGGGATCCCGCTATCTGAAGGTGGGCATCCTTCAATGACGATAGTAGCGCAAGACTTGAATCGTGGGATGAAATCCTGGTCGATTATCCACCCCTCTTCCAGCCCATCTGCCATATCTTTGTCCATCAGGCTGTGATAAAAAGTCCTGGAGAGAGTCTCTGTAAGAAATTCAGGGGTAATATCTTTCTTTTCGGCCATCGGTCGAAGATGATGCAGTGCGTTGGCCTCCCTCACAAATCCGTATCCTTCGTTAGGACGTCCGCAATGGCTGTAGTTAGTACGCACGAGCATATGCTCCGGAGAATCCTCAAGATTGATTCTGATATATGAATGATTGTTTGTCTCAAAATATGCACCGGCTCCGGTAGCGTCGATTACACCGAAATTAGCCTCTACTCCCATGGGGCGCGGTAAAGTGTCGAGGAGGCGGGCAAAGTCGTCGACAGTGACGCATGTGCGAAGTGCTTTTGTCATCACAAATCCTTCCTTATCCATATCCTTCTCAGGCACCTTATCGTCTTTCAGGTTGTAGGAAGCTGTGTTCATAATAGCGAAACCCTCGCTGTTGAATCCGGTCCAGCACTCCTTCAGATTCCTGTCGGAAGCATTGAAAAGTCCGGTATATCCATACCCCTCAGCGCTTGGAGCTACATACTCTACTTTATTGTCAATTGCCGACGTGTCACGGTGTTTCCACAGCAACGGACGCCCATAAGGATTGAGTTCAGCCCCTATAATAGCGCTCGTGCAGGCAATGGCCGGAACAAAAAATCCGGCTATCAAACAAATCAATATGCAGACGCGTTGTTTCATTGATGCGAAGATAATAAAAAAATAACTTCCCACCAAAAAAAACGATAAAAAACTTAAAATTGAAAAATCACGACTATGGAAATTCTACCAAAAGATCCGGCAATGCTTGTCAGCTTCGTCAATATGAAGCTGCGCGATGAATACCGCACACTTGAAGACTTCTGTGCAGTCTACGGCCTTACAGAAGCAAAACTTAAATCGGAACTGGAGTCTGCCGGCTTCGAATGGCTGCCCGGAGAGCGTCAGTTTCGTTAAAAACTCACTTTTAGTGTTAAAAAGTCAACATTAAGCCAACCATTTGGTACCCCAACGTGTTTGGTTTATACAAAAAGCAATATGGCGAAGCATTCCGGTTTCGTGAGAAAGTGAGAATGCGGTTTTAAGTTTAGTTAGATATAGTTTATAGTGGAATCGTGAGGGAGAGTCGCTGTGTTAGCGATTCTCCTTTTTTTCTTAATGCATAATTCATAATTCTGAGTGTATAATTATATCCCTTATATAATTAATATCCAATAAAAAATGCATAATCAAGAGATGGCTTGATTATGCATTATGAATTATGCATTATGCATTAAAAAATTGGGCATCATTTGAGAATCAGGAAGCCTATTAATATTACTATCAGGCAGAGGACGTATAAAATGATAGGAAGGGCTTTAGGGACGTGCTGGTTCTGGACATCGGGAAAATTCTCTTTTGTCAGTTTGATACCAGACTTCCTCACAAAACCACGTGCCATAGGGGGCAACTGCGAGAGCAGACGCTCCTGCTCCTCTTCATCCATGACTTTCAGTCTCTCCTGATCGGCTTGGCTCTGATTCCTCTGCGAAGGAAGAGTACCGGAAAGACGCTGACGGAAATAGCGGCAAATATCCGGCACCTCCGAAGCCTGGACCCAGTCGGGCATTCCTTTGCACCAAACATACGTATCAGGACGCACGCCCTCCCTTACCATGTCTTCGAGCTGCATAGGGCCATACTGCCGCCCTTCTATCATTGCGAAATACTTCATTGGCCTCACATGATGAATTGATTGATGGAGAAGACCTTGAATATAGTCAAAATATTGAATATTAGTCCTATTCCGGTAATAATTAATGAGACTATACAAAGAGTCCTGCAAGTAGACCAAGCATTCTGTGCCGTAAACTGATCGCCATACCTGGTTGCGTTTTCTGCCTTATTGGCGTTGACCCAAGCGATGATGCCGATAATGCCACCGATACAAGAGAAGATGAATCCGGCTACGGTTGCCACAATTGCAAGAGTCTTCCAGTTGGTAGTAGGAGCCGGGTATGCTCCGTTATCAAACGCTCCATATCGGTTTGGCTGCTGATACTGTTGGGCTGCAGGTGATTCCTCGGGTCGGGCATATGAACCGAAGGCTGACTCCTGCTCGTCAATACGCGTTCTATTGGCAAGCAATGGCGCCAGTTCGGGCACATTGTCCGCCCTCGACCAGTCGGGCATGCCGGCTGTCCACACCAAAGTAGAGGGTTCGATACCCCTCTCTGAAAGCTGATGTATGGAAAGGGGACCAATTCTGGTGTCCCCTTCCACTATGTAATACTCTTTCTCCATTTACTGCATGTTCTTACCGTGGCAGTTCTTATATTTCTTTCCGCTTCCGCAAGGACAAGGATCGTTGCGGCCTACTTTAGGCTCGGCCTTCACAGGCTGACGAACCTGCTGAGGCTGACGGTTGACATTCTGGGCAGCCCTACGCTGAGCAGCCTCTCCCTCATAAGTCTCCCTTGTAGTAGAGTAGTTGGCATACGGATTAGCACCGGCCGGTGCGCCGTATTCCTGACGAATCTCCTGAGTGCGTGAGTATGCGGCTGCCTGAGCATTTCGCTGCGCTTGCATTGCCTGCTGACGTGCAGCCTGAGCCTGTGCAGCTTCTGCCTGAGCTTTGGCATGTGCCTCTGCCTGTGCCTGCTGCTGAGCGAGCTGAGCCTCGCGCATAGCCTTAGCCTCCTCATAGTCGGGAGCTGCAAGCTTGCCTCTCATGAGAGTGGCCACAGCTTTGGAATTCATCTCCTCGAGCATATTTTTCCAAAGGCCGAATGCCTCTATCTTGTAGATAACGAGTGGATCCTTCTGCTCGTAGCTTGCATTCTGCACCGACTTGCGGAGCTCATCCATGTCGCGCAGATGCTCTTGCCATGAATTATCGATAGCCTGCAGGAGCACAGCCTTCTCCCAGCCCTTGACGATGGGACGGCATTCATTGTCATATGCATCCTTAAGGTCGCATCGGATATTGAAGAAGCGACGTCCGTCAGTCACAGGAACACCGACTACCCCCTGAACGCCTCTTTCCTCTACAAACTCCTTGATGTAGGGCATTGCAGCGGCAGCGATCTTGTCGCGGTTGCGGTAGTAGGTAGCAAGTGCTTCATCTGCCAGGCGTGTGGCTATCTCATTGCGGTCAGCCTTACGGAATTCCTCTTCACTAAACGGAGAGTCGATGGCAAGTGTCTTGCGCACCTCCATGGCAAAGTCATTGTAGTCATAACCCATTTCAGCTATGCTCTGAGCCACGTCGTAGATCATATTTGCAATATCAGTTCCGATACGCTCACCCTTAAGGGCATTCTGGCGCTTGCCATAGATGGCAGTACGCTGTGCGTTCATCACGTCGT
>CAYSMP010000084.1:0-16676 GCA_964432215.1 uncultured Sangeribacter sp. | reverse complement strand
TCCAGTCAAACCTCATGAGCTTCGCTTATCAGCTCACTTCCGACCGCGAGGCAGCTGCCGACCTCCTTCAGGATACAACCCTCAAGGCTCTCGACAATGAGGAGAAGTTCACTTCCGACTCCAACTTCAAGGGATGGGTGATGACCATCATGCGCAATATCTTCATCAACAACTATCGCCGCAATGTCCGCCAGGCTACAATTGTTGATACAACTGACGACCTCTACCACATCAATACTTCGCAGGAATCAGCCCTTGAGACACCGGAAGGAAGCCTTTCAGTTAAGGAGATCACCGCAGTCATCAATACATTCGACGACGAGTTCCGCATTCCGTTTAACATGCACGTCGCAGGATACAAATACAGCGAGATCGCCGAAGAGCTCGACCTTCCTGTAGGAACAGTAAAGAGCCGCATCTTCTTCGCAAGAAAGAGACTCCGCGAGCAACTTGCAGACTTTGCCTACTGAATTAATGCATAATTCATAATTAGGATGCCCCATAAAAAGATATATATATATATTGCACACTACACTATAAGCTATACTACAAGTAAATACCTTGAAAGACACACATTGACCTTAATCGAATACTTGAAAGACACACGTAAAGACACATATAAAGATACATTAGAAATTGCCTTAATCTGAATTGATACTATACTTGAAAGACACATTATCCTTAATCAATATATTATTTAATACACACCTTAATCGGAAAGAATACTATGAGACCCACAAAAGCGCCCCGCTTCTGCAGAAGCGGGGCGCTTTTGTATTGAAATCTTTGACGTAAAATACTCCCGCAATAAGAGCGGGAGTATTTTACAGAATCCTTAAAGGATATTGGTGTTTGCAAGATTCGTTAAGGATTGTTGGATGGTAATCAAAGTTTGATTCTTACGTTGCCGATGATGTAGAGGTTGCTGTCGAGATTGTCGATGAGGTTGCGTCCGGCCTCTACATTTACAATCTTGATCAGATGGCCGTCAAGAGTATAGACGGGGATCGAAGTCGCTTTGTCAGAGTAGACCACTGCGTTGCCTTCTTCCTTGCATACCTTCAGGCCGTCGATGCTTATTGTCTCAACACCGCTGAATCCGCTTACTTTAAGTTCACTTACCTCGGATTCATAGAGACCGTCGGCGAATGCACGTGCGCGAATTGTCATGTCGCTGACAATTTCTATAGGTTCGGTATAGATTGCGCTTTCTGCTGTCGGTTCGGAGCCGTCAAGTGTGTAGCGTATCACAGCCCCCTCGGTTGCACAGGAGATGACCACGATATGATTCTCCAGATCTTCAGAGATTTCGGGAGCTACTACCTGCCAATCAGCATAAACATGAGTGAATGTCATCACTTCTGAGTCGTTGTAAGCATCGCGACGTGCGAAGTAGCGCACGGTGCAGTCAGCGTCGAATGTTAGAGGCTCTGTGTAGAGAGTCCAGGCCTCGGCGTCATCTATTGTTGCAGTTTCGTCAGTAGTGTAGAGAATCTGTGCGAGTTCGTCTTCAACGTTGAGTACGAGCGCAAGGTTTTTGAATACAGCGGTCGGATTTGCAACTGTGAAGTCAGCGACTGTGAACTCGCTCATGGCAGAGTCATACATGCCATCTTTGACAGCGATAGCCTTCACTGTGCAATTGCCGCTGAGAGCGATAGGCTCAGTGTAGAGAGCGCTTTCAGCATTGGGCTCAGAGCCGTCGAGAGTATAGTGTACTTCTGCACCTTCAGTCTCACAGCTGATAGTCACGATTCCGGCTTCTGCAGCCATCTCGGGAGCGGCCACCTGCCAGTCTGCATAGATGAATTCATATGTTGCAATCTGTGAGTCAAGGAAACCACCGCGGTGGGCGAAGAAGCGCACTGTGCAGTCTGAGTCGAGTGCGAGAGGCTCAGTGTAGAGTGTCCATGATTCAGCATCCTCGGGAGCAGCTTCAGGATCAAGAGTATACCATACCGAGGCGGCTTCATCCCAAACAGAGAGAGTGAGAAGGAGATTCTCGAATGATGCGTAAGGCATCATCATCATCATGTTGGAAACGGTGAACTCGCTTACAGCAGACTCGAAGAGACCCTCAGCATAAGCACGGGCACGGAATGTACAGTTCTGGGTAATGAACACAGGTCCGGAATAAAGCTCGCTTTCTTCTGTGGGCTCAGTTCCGTCAGTAGTATAGCGAATCTCGGCGCCATCAGTTTCTGTAGTCATGATGATAGAACGCCCATCCTCATCACGTTCGATCTGCGGAGTTGCTGCCATATAGTTGGCGCGCAGGAATACGAATGTCTCGATGTCGGAATCGTTGAAGTTCTCGCGACGTGTGAAGAAGTGTACGTAGCAGTTCTCGGTGAGCACCAGAGGAGCGTTATAGAGCTCCCAGCTTTCCGATTCTTCAGGGATTGCATCATCGTCGTTGGTATACCAGATTTCTGCTTCAGGATCGGCACAAGTGAGTGTGAGAAGCTTATTCTCGAACGATGCGTATGCTACAGGAGTAGCCATATTGGCAACTGTGAAATCAGTCACTTCGGAGTCATACATGCCCTCTTTGAATGCGCGCGCACGGAAAGTGCCATTGCATACGATGAGCACCGGTTCCGTATATAGGTTGCTGTCCTTGGAAGGTTCTGAGCTGTCAGTAGTGTAGCGGATTTCGGCACCCTCGGTCGGGCACTCCATAACGATGTGCGTGCCTTCCTCGTTGCGCTCGATAGTTGGAACTGCGATCTGGTAGTCAGAACGCTGGAATACGAATGTCTGTACGTCTGATGCGTTTGCATCATCATCTCCAGCGAAGAAACGGTAAGTGCAATCTTCATTTAGTGCGATGGGAGCCTCGTAGAGAGTCCAAGCCTCCACGTTGTCAAGGCTAAGGTCGGGATCGGTGGTATACCAGATACTTGCTCCTTCATCGTTTGTCGAGAGCACGAGTGCGAACTTGTCGAAAGTAGCAGTAGGCACTGCGAGCTTGTCGTTGCCGATGATGTATTCCGAAATCAAGGAATTATACATGTTGTCGGCTATCACAATAGCGCGATATGCGGTTCCTTCCTTGATGCGGATGGGGGTTTCGTAGATTGTGCTGTTGGCAGTAGGATCCGATCCGTCAGTGGTGTAGCGGATTTGTCCACCCTCCACGCCTGTCGTCATTACGATGTGGGTGCCCTGATTGTTGCGGTCGATCGATGGAGCCTGTGCCTGATAAGCGGAGTACACGAATGTCAGGCTTTCGATGTCAGAGTCGTTGAAGTTTGCACGGCGAGTGAAGAAGCGAAGTGTGCAGTCGCCGGTCATTTCAAACGGTGCAGTGTAGAGTGTCCATGCTCCGCTATCCTCTACGGTGGCTTCGGGATTGGTGGTATACCAGATTTGAGCCTTCTCGTCGGCGCAGGTCATCACCATCTTAAGATTTTCAAAGCTTGCGAATGGTACAGGCACGGCCATGTTCGATACCACATAGCGGTTCACCTTCGAATCGAAGAGTCCATCTGCAATAGCCATTGCACTGAAGGTGAAGTTACCCTCAATGAGGATTGGTTCAGTGTAGACAGAGCTGTTTGCAGTCGGTTCTGAACCATCTGTCGTATAGTAGATGGTTGCACCCGGTGTTGAGCTTTCCATCACGATGTGTGTACCCTCGGCATTACGCTCAATTGTCGGGTCAGACACACGGTAGTTGGAATACACGAAAGAGAAGCTCTGAATATCGGAGTTGTTGAAGTTATCGCGACATCCGAAGAAACGGACTATGCAGTTTTCAGTAAGAGCTATCGGCCCTTTGTAGGTATCCCATGCTTCCATATTGTCAGGAGTGGCTTCTGCATCAAGTGTGTATTTGATCACTGCCTTGGGGTCTGAGCATGAAAGCACAAGCATCTTGTTCTCGAATACAGCTGTAGGACTCGGCACGGCAAGGTTCATCACGATGAAATCAACCGTATTGGAGTCGAAGAGTCCATCGGCAAAAGCACGTGCTCGGAAAGTACCGTTGCCTACGATTTCGACGGGAGCTGTGTAGAGGATGCTCTGGACTGTCGGCTCTGATCCGTCGGTAGTGTAACGGATTTCAGCACCTACAGTCTCGCATTCCATCACCACATGAGTACCCTCAGCGTCAGATGAGAGCAGAGGGGTTGCCACCTGGTAGGCAGAGTAGAAGAATTGGAACGTGCCCACTTCAGAGTCGTTGTATCCGGCATGGCTTGCGAAATACCTGACGGTGCAGTCTTCCGTGAGTGCCACCGGAGCTGAGTAGAGGGTCCATGCGTCAGTTTCGGAAGTGGGAGCATCGCTGACGGTGTAATGGAACTTTGAGTCAGCATCTGAAGAAGAAAGCACGAGGTGTCTGTTCTCGAAAGAGGCCAACGGCATTTCTGCCTGCAGGAAATCGACGGTGTATTCGGTCACAGCCGAAGGGAACAGGTCATCGGCGAAAGCCTGGGCCTTGAATGTGCCGTTAGCTGTAAGTGCAACAGGGCCTTCGTATGCCGGACTTGACTCGGTTGGATCGCTTCCATCAAAAGTGTAGCGGACCACGGCGTCCGGGGTCTCTGTCACCATCACTATGTTTTTCCGGTCGATATCCGGAGCTACAGCCGGAGCTGAGGTCTGATGATCGGCATATACGAAGACGAATGACTGGATGTCGGAGTCGTTATAACCTTCGCAGCGGGCGAAGAAACGCACGGTGCAGTCCTCTCTCAGATCAAGTGGCTCTGTATAGATGCTCCATGCTGACTCATCTGCGGGCGTGGCCTTGCTGTCGGTGGTGTAGAGTACTTTCGCATCCGGCAGTCCGCAGCTCAAGTGCAGCTTCAGGCCGGTGTATTTTGCGATGGGGATATCCTGGAAGTTGAAGTTGAGTACAGGGTCATCATCATCCCAGTCGCCGGGAGTCACCTCTGTAGTGTGTCCGGTGCCCGGCTCGTCGGCCTTGGCGTTAGGCGCTGAGCCGATCAGGGCGACTGTCCCCAATACTATGATTGATTTTTTCATTTATTCCGAATTGTTTTGTTGAATGATGTGATTAGTCGTTCTTTACGCCTCTTACGTAGGCAAATGCCTCCATCGGCCACTGGAATACATTGGGTACGCAGCGGTTGCCCCAGTTGAACATGAAGCGTATGGCACGGGCATGGCCACCTGCGCAGCTTTTGTTGTCGTTGCCCCAGTATACCATGTCTTTGCCGAAGTTTGATGACATTGCGGTGGATTTGTCGCTCTTGTATCCGCCGTATGGCAGGATGAGTGAGTTGCCTGTCTCCGCCGAAGTCAGTTTCAGGTAGCGGCATACACCGTTGACGTTGGTCGGAGTCACTACATCGCCCGGCAGGGTTATGACTTCCACATTGATCGTCTCTCCGTTGCCGGCGGTGTATGATGTGCCGTGTTCGATCGTAGTTTCAGCGGGAATGAGGGTCTGCCATTCGTCGATGGTGGCCGCATGGTATCCTTCGGGGATCGGAAGGTGGGTGTCATGCACCCAGGGGATATCCTGCTTCTGGCCTCCGAGGTCATTGGAAGGATTATACGACTGGTAGGGGATGTATTTGTACTTGCGTCCGAACTGGAAGAGGCCGCCTACGCAGGTCACCCAGTCATCGGCATACATGTCTTCCGCGGTCTTGCCTTTCTCCACATACACCTGGTCGTCCGGCTCCGGAGTGGTGGCGTTGAAGGCCATCCATGTGATGCCTGCGAGCTCTACGGTGGGGATCTGATAGTCAGACTGCGCCACTCGGATTGTCACGTAGTCGTAGCTTGTGTTCATCACCGTCTTCTTGACATACATCCTCATCTCATAGTCGGGGCGTCCCTTCAGCTGGGGATTGATGTCGACGTTGAATTTGGTGATCACTCCCTTGTCGGTGTTGTATGCCTTCTCAGGTGTGAATTTCACGTGCTTTGCTTCGATGGAATCGATCTCCACGCGCTCTCCGTAGTAGACGATGGTGTCGATGTCTATCCTCATCTCGGAGGAGAATGCGATCTTCATGCCCTCGACTCCGTCTCCAGGAACCTCGATGATGTTATTGAGGTAGTCTACTGTGACACCTTCGGGGAATGAAGAGGCTGCTTCGTCGATGAAGAGGCCCTTCGACATGTCGGGGGAGCTGATGAGCATGTCGCCTTCTTCCCAATCGTTTACGGTGAAGGCAGCCTTTACGGTGGCGTTCTTGTCATAAACACGGAGGGTGTAGACCTTGTTGCGCTCAGCGTTCTCGATCACTGCAGGCACGGAGATCTCCACTCCGTCTACGCTGCCGTGTACGGTCACATGGATATCCTTGGCGCTTTCGAATATCATGAATACACCCTTCTCAAAGCCTGTGGGGGCTTCCGCGTACTCGTGGGTGTAGACTGTAGTCTCAGCGTCGAGTTTCCCCCCCTCGCGCGGGAATACGTATGTCGCGGCGGGAGCGTCGTCGACAGTGATGGAGGCGATGTCCATGTCGGCGTCGCGGGCGTCGAGGTCGATACGTGCCACTCCGCGCTTCATCGTCAGTTCGCAGTTCATCTGGGAGGGATCGATCGCCGTGTATGCCGAGAGGAAGAGGGGAGCGGTGGCGACGCCCTCTTCAGTAGCGAATGTGGTGAGGGTGAACCCTTCGGAGGTGGCGTCTTCCGCAGCGTCGATCTCTATGCCCGACACGCAGTAGAGCGCACGCGTGGTTCCCTTCACGAGATTGATGCCTTCCGGATCGTAGGAGCTGATGACGTTCTTGCTGAAGAGTCCGTCGGGACCGAACTGGAAGACGCTGATGGCGTCCTGAGTGTCTACGGCAGGAGCTGCGGGCATCCCTTTGATGGCAAGTGAGAAGTCAGCCCCATCATTGCCCCCGTCCGCCACCGGCATCTCATCCTTGTCGGAGCAGGAAGCCAGTGTCAACAGTCCCATAAGGGCGAAAACGCCCGTATTGGATTTAAATATCTTGTTGGTCATTTGTGTCTGATGTTATGAGGTTATTGTTCACATTGCGAGGAGGTTATTCCATCGGGAGCTTGTTGATGTCGGCGATGTTGCTTACCGGCAGTCTCTGGGCCCAACCCAGTTCTACAAGTACCTTTGCGGAAAATCTGGTGAATTTCTCGCCATATGTCATGTTTCCGTCGTGGCCGTAACCGAGACAGTGGGCGAACTCATGGAAGATTGTCTGTCGGGCTCCGTTGAAGGTCTCTCCTCCTACAGGAGAAGTGTCGGGATAGAAATTAGAGTATCGGTCTGCTGACATACCGAATGTCTGACCGCCACCGAGGCCGAGCACACCGTGGACACATCCCATCAGGAGACCTCCCTGCCTTTTTACCCTCGTCAATATCTCGTCGAGCGTGATATTCCTGCCGGAGTCTACAAATTTCCCGTCCCAGTTCGCATAGTATTCATCTATGTATTCCTGGGTTGAGAAGAGATATGTCATGTCGTAGGCCAGACCTGTTGCCTGACGGCAGAGCGCGGGAGTCATGTGGGTCCAGTAGGGGTGTCCGTTGTCGGCACCGTAGGCGCTGAAGCGAATGTACCAGTTCAATTCCGGTTGGATCTCAGCGATCTTGTTCATGAAGACATCATCCTTGTCCCATTCGAACTCGATTGTGATGTCGTTGGGTGTAAGGTCCGGGATTGCAGGAATCTTTACCTTACGTCCGCTTTCGCCGTCAAAGACGCAGTTGTGCTCGGTTATGGGGAGGGTCAGGAATGCCTCCATGAAAGGATTCACCTCTTCAAACTTGGCCAGTTCCACCCACTCAGGCGAAACCTTGTTGAAGCAGGCCTTTACCTTTACGTCCTTCAGTGAGTAGGGAGAATAATACCTAACACCGAGTTTGCCGTCATCACATATCCATATCTGAAGGGGTTCCTTTGTATAGAACCAACGTTCCTTGTTGTTGTAGAACGTTGAGCGTGGCTCATCGGCGAGGAACATTGTCTTGAGTCCGAAACGCCACTGCTCTTTGGTGGCTACATAGAGAAGGCCTGACTCCTGCTCAGGGTGACGGTAGTCAAGGTTGATGTGCGCGATCTTGCCGGCTTCAAGCTGAAGGTCGGAGAAATCATAGCTCTGCACGAAGTCATCGCCGTTGTCGCGGCTTGATACGATCTCCACATAGCCGCTGACAGGCTGATCCGAGGGGAACGTGGTGAAGGTGAACGAGCCGCTCGGGTCATAGATGTCGTAGGCCTCCACGGTGTTGGTGCCGCTGTAAGTGCCTCCGGCATTGAGTGAGGCGGGAATCCCTTCATTGAATGTCACCGACACCTTCTTGATGTGGCGCCACTGGGAGATGTTCTGCATCTCGATGTCGACGTTGACCTTCGCGGCTATGTGCTCGAGGATCACTTCAGCGTTGATCCCTTCGGCGCCGAGGGTGAAGGGTACCTTCTTGTAGCAGTAGACACCGTCAACGGGCCGGCTGCCCTTTTCGTTGACTATCCACTGGTCTTCGACGCTTTCCGGAGCGTTGAAGCTTATGCCTTCGGCCTCATTGAGTGTAGCGAGGCAGAGGAGGCTGTAGTCGCCGTAGGCGAGGCCCTCGATGGTGAGCTGTGTGTTCTGATCGTTGACCCTGCCGTAGTAGTGGGGCACGATCTTGCCGTTTTTGTCTGCTACCATCCACTTGAGCTCGGCTATGGGGGTCTTCTCCTCCTCGCCGTCGGCGCGGGTGATGATACCGAGTTGAGAGGCCTCGGTAGCGATGTGGAATACCGCTTTACCCTCACCCGGTTTTTCACTCGGATTCAGTAAGTCGCGGGATAACTCATCTTCGGCACATCCGGCAAGTGTAAGGAGAGAGAGCGCCAGAAATATATTTTTAGTGAATTTCATCTTCATTCCTCGTTTGATTCTACGTTTTTAATTGCCCTTACATAAGCGAAAGCCTCCATCGGCCACTGGAATTCCTCCATCTTGGATGTTTCGCCATAGTTGAACATGAAGCGGAACGCTCTCGCATGTCCACCGTAGCAACTCTGGTTGGAGTTGGTCCAGTACACTACGTCTTTTCCGAACAGCGGATTCGCTGCTCCGCTCTTGTCGCTCTTGTATCCGGAGATCGGAAGGATGAGGACGTTTCCGGTGTCGTTTGATGTGAACTTCATGTAGCGCTGTGTGCCGCCTACCTTCGTGGGTGTGATGATGGCGCCGTCTACCGCGTGTACGGTGACTGTGATGCTCTCTCCGTTGCCTGCCTTATATGTGCCGGGAATCGGGGTGTTCTGCGGGCAGAGGGTTCTGAACTCATGTAGCGTGGCTACATGATAGCCCTCGGGACAAGGCATATGTGAATAGTTCACCCAGGGTATGTCCTGCACCTGGTTGCCGAGGTTGTTGCTTGGACTGTAGCCCATATATGGAACGTAGGCGTACTGACGCCCGTACTGGTATAGCGCTCCGGCTGCTCCGAGCCAGTTGTTGATGTAAGTCTCTTCTACGGAAAGGCCGTCGACCGGGTAGATCTGTTTGCTCATGTCAGGACCGGTGCAGTTGAATGCCATCCATGTTGAGCCTGCTATCTCTACGGTCTCGATTGTCCTTGTCTCGTTGTCGAGTACCTTGATTTCCACGAAGTTTGTTCTGCCTCGCTCATCTTTAAGGTTGATTATCACGGAATAGCTGAGTCGTTTGTTGGGGTCGACAGTCACGTTGAATGAGGATATGTAGCCTTCATCCACTTTTACCGGCTCGTTGGCTGAGATTTTGGCTGTCGCGATTTCTCCTTCGATTGATGTGAGAGTGATTTTTGTATCGGCCAGGAAAGCCAGTTTCATGTCTTTCGTGCCAGCGAACGGCACGGTCACGATATTTTTGCCGTAGTCTACCTCAACGCCTTCGGGGATGACAGAATTAAGCTTGTCGATGAAGATGTCGCGGCTGGTAGAGGGAATTGCTCCTGTGGCTTTTCCTTCTTCCCAATCCTTGTATGTGAAGGTACCGCCTACGGTAGAGTTGATGTTGGTTACTTGAAGTGTATAGACCTTGTTGCGCTCTACTGATGGAAGAGTGGTCAGGATATTGATTGGTGTGTCACCGTATTCACCAAGTACACGTACGTTGACCGGGCGAGTCGACTCAAAAATCCGGAACATACCGGTCTCTATACCTTGGAACGGCTCGGTAAACTCACGTGAGAAAGAGACAGTGGCATCGTCGGGCATACTGTCGCGTGGGATGATAAATGTAGATGCAGGAGCATCTTCCACGATGACTTTGTTGATGATGATGTCCGGGTCTACTGTGTTGGTGAAGTCAATCCGTGCAACTCCACGCTTCATCTCGATTTCAAGTCGTCCGTTGCTCAGGTTTTCCTCGCTGAAATCAATTGTGCCCGAATAGAACATCGGAGACTTTTCGTCGCCGGTCTTGCAGGTGACGGTGTAATTCAGGAAATCCTCTTCCTTCATTCCCTTCTCGGGTGAGAGATTGATTCCCGACACACTATAGACCCTCGTCGTGCCGTCGGTAGGCAGTCCTATGCTCTCTGCATAAGGATCGGCGATTTCTGTTTTCAGGAAGAAGTCTTCTCCTTTGAAGTGATAGACGTTGACCTGCGACAGCATATCAGCGTCTTCCTCCGAGGTGTCTTGATAAGGGACACCCTTGAAAGCAAATTGGACTGTGCCGTCCACTCCAAGACCACTGGCTGAAGTCGGCTCATTCCTGTCAGTACATGCTGTAGTAGACAAGAGAGCCGCACCGGCTATCAGAGCGGTCGGAGTCTTGAGAAATACTTTGTTCATGTAAAAAATACTGATGTTAGAAATTAATTAAAAATAAAAAAATAGTTTCATTATATAGCATGGAAGCCCCTTTGACAAAGGGGCACAGGTTGGGACAAGTATGCAGTATGCATCATATCGATATCGGATTTTTCTGATTCGACTTTACTCAATTTACTGCAAAATTAATAAAAAATCTCTTTACCTCCTAATATCAGTAAGCAAAAAAATACTTCGCAAAAATTGAATGACAGATCTTAATTTTTGCGAAGCATTGACATAGAAGTTTTTGAAACTTTTATGTGTTATAGCTTGAATTCGGAGGGGCGGACTCCAAATTGCTTTTGGAAGAGCCGGGAGAAGTAGCTGCTGTTGCTGATGCCTACCATGTAGCTTACTTCCTGCACGCGGTATTTTCCTTCAGCGAGGTATTCGGCTGCTTTCTTTAATCGTGAGAGTTGAATAAGCTCATGGGGTGTGACATCGGCCAAGCTCCGGATCTTGTCGTAGAGGCCACTTCGGCTTATGCCGAGACGCTCTGCGAGGAAGTCGACGCTAAGCTCCGGATTTGCCAAGTTCTCATCTATCAGTTCTTGCATTCGGGTTAGCAGTTCATTGTCGACCTGTGTTGGAGCAAGAGTAGTGATAGGCTCGAACGGAGAATTGGAGTATTTTTCCCTAAGCCGGCGACGCATCTCAAGCAGATTCTCAATGCGTGCATCAAGGTAGCTGATTGAGAATGGCTTCTCGACGTAGGCATCCGCTCCGCAACGCATTGTCTCTATCTTAGATGTATTGTCGGTCTTAGCTGTCAGCATTACGAATGGGATATGGCTGTAGTTTTCATTCTCCCTTATGGCTTTCAGGAACTCCACACCATCCATCACAGGCATCATCCAGTCGCATATGATAAGGCTTACAGTGTTGCGTGCCATCATGTCAAGGGCTTCCTTGCCATTAGTGGCAGTGAGCACTTTATAGTTCGATTCAAAATGGGAGGCTACGAATCTCAGCATCTCCTCATTGTCATCCACCACAAGAAGAATTGGTTTACCCTCAGGTTCAGAATCGGATGGAGACATGACAGTGCTTTCTTCATCAGCCATGCCATTTTCGATTCCTTCAGTTGGCATCACTCTTTCCTGTCGGAGCGGCAAGATGGCCATAAAACGTGATCCCTTTCCAGGAGTACTGTCGAGTTCGATTGATCCGCCATGGGCATCCGCCACACTCTTCACGATTGAAAGGCCAAGTCCTGTGCCACCTTTCGACTCATTGATATTGTCAAGCACCTGGAAGAAGGGCTTGAAAATTTTGTCGCGGTTTTCTTTCTCAATACCAATACCATTGTCTGCCACGCTAATAATAAAACGGTTTCCATCCGGAAGAGGACGGCATTCCACTTCGATAAGGTCTTTTGTGAATTTCCGCGCATTATTAATCAGATTGCTGACCAACTTAGTTATAGCCTCCGGATCGATGTCAGCTATCAGATCCTGATCGGGACATTCAACTTTAAGGGTTATTCCCTTGTGCTCCAGCGAGGGGCGGAAACGTTCGGCTATACTTTCTACAATAGGAACCACACGCTCATGGCGGAAGCCCATAGGCAAAGCATTGTCTTCCACTTTTTTGAAGTCGAGAAGCTGATTGACGAGGGAAAGCAGGCGCCGCGAATTGCGGTCGATGACCTTAAGATCTTCTTTCACCGGAGTGCTGAACTTTTCTGAGGATTCCAGTATCTTCTCCAGTGGGCCGATGATAAGCGATACCGGAGTACGGATTTCATGCGCCACGATGGTGAAGAAGTTCAGCTTGGAACGGAACATCTCCTTCTCCTTATTGCTTGATATGCGGTCAAGTTCCTTGATATGAGCTTTCTGCATACGTTTGACGACAATATACACCAAAAGTATCAGCAACGCTGCGCCAAGTACATAATAAACAATCTTCATCCACAAGGACGCATACCATGCGGGATGCACCACGATACGGAGCGTGACACCCTCGTCGTTCCAGACCCCATCGCTATTGGCCGCTTTCACCCGCAGTGTATATGATCCGGGAGGAAGATTTGAGTATGACGCGCGGTTTTCCTTACCGGAGTCGAGCCAAGTTTTATCGAAGCCTTCGAGACGATATTTATAGGCATTTGCCTCCGGGCGGGCATAAGATAGGGCTGAGAAGTATACGCTGAAAGTGTTTTCAGTGTGATTTAGTTCAAGACAATCTATATCGTTTAGAGAGGCTTCCAGCGGACCAGAGCCTACGGAAATAGGTTGGTTGAGAATGTCGAGCCCTGTAAACTTGACAACTGGAGGATTAGTCTTGCCCAGCATGAGCATAGGATCCATTCTTGAGAGTCCGTTGACAGTGCCAAGATATATCATTCCGTCGGATGCAATTAGCATTGAACCGGGTAGGAATTGACTATCGCTGAGGCCATCGGCTATACCATAGAGGCGACGGTTGCCATCTTTGATATTTAGAAGACCGCTACTGGTAGCAATCCAAAATTCAGAACCTACTTTGCAAACGGATTGAGGTGTAAGATTATCTAATCCTCCTCTGATAGGAGAGAAGGAATCGGATGATGAGTCATAGACACAAACACCGTCAGGAGTGGCGATATATAGGTCGCCGTTTGCATCAACAGTCATACTATGCACATGATTGTTTGGGAGACTTCCATCCTTCTTTGATGCTTCATACGATTTCCATTCATTCTTGGAGGAATCGTAGCGGTGAAGTCCTCCTCCCGGAGTGGCAATCCAAAGCAGCCCTGAATGATCTTCTACAATTCCAGTGATCCATGCACTCAACCGTTTTATGGGAGTAAATATATTCTGGGCCGCATCATATTTGGCAAGAGTTTCAGTGGCACCCATCCAAATATCACCTTTTTTATCCTTACAAATGGCATAACAGCTATAGTTGGATCCAATTCCGTCGAAATTGACAGGTGTCCAGTGGCCGGATACGATATCAAGTATTCCTGCTCCTCTTGAATATGTGCCTATCCAAATGCGTCCGCAATCTGCACACAGGGCACTTACATTTTCGGGATCGTTGGAATTTGTAAGATGGTATCCGGTAAAGATGTTGGTATCCGGGTTATAGCGAGATAGACCTCCATCTGCAGTCCCAATCCATATATCACCCTTTGAGTCCTCGCACAATGATACCGCTACATTGCCACTCAGTGAGTTCATAAATCTGGAATGCCGCCAACTTCGAAAGCGCTGTGAACCGGCACTGACATAGTTGACACCACGATAATATGTACCTACCCATATGCCACCTTCCGAATCTTTTGTGACCGGATACACAAATCTGTCGCTAAGGCTTTGCGGGTCGAGTTCATCGGCTTTATAAACCTTGCATTCACCAGTAGCGGTATTGACGAGGGTCAGACCACTGTCAGAACCCACAAGAAGCATAGTAGGAGAATATTCAGTAATTGAGTGTATGTGCCATAAGTTCCATGCTTGGCCTGCAGGAGTAGCATTAAAGGCTTCTCCGGTGCGTGGATTGAAACGAACGAGGCCATTTTCCCAAGTGCCAAGCCAATAGTTGCCGTGCGAGTCAGCGGTCATAGCAAGTGCACCACGACTCAAGGAATTGTCGGCTATCTTTATGTCAAGGGGACGAAATTGACGCTTTGAAGCATCGAATCGGTAGATACATTCCTCAGAAGCGTTGCTCAAAGCCCACACTATATCATTTGAGTCTATATAGATGTCGCCAATGTAGTCGGATGCTTTGGGAAACCTATAATTCCCAGTTACTTTTCCACTTGAATCTATCAGGAACAATCCCTGTCGCTCCACTGAGACCCATATGTTGTCTTGACTATCTACTGCAATGTCGTGGATTACTCCGGAAATGCGGCCTTTTATATCTTCCGGATATTTCAGAGGCATCGGCAGGAGTGATTCTTTAATCGGGTCGTAGGTGTAAAGCATATGGTCGGTGCCTACGAGCAGACCGCGATTATATTTTGAGAGCGAGAGCACATAGACATCTCCAAGCCCTTCATTTTCACCCGGTATGAATACCTTTGGAGAGGATCCGTCATAGCGTACCAAACCACCGTCGGAACCAAACCACATGAATCCATCCTCATCCTGCACTATTGCGCGCACGCAATTTGAGGGTAACCCGGCATCGGTAGTGAGATGGGTGAAATTGAAGTCCGGAGCCTGAAAAGCACCTTGGACTAAAAAGGCCAATGTTAATGTGAAGATCAGTATGTAGAGTCTTAGGGATTTCATTCTTTATGTTTTATTAATTAGAGTATTCAATCGGATATTCATACATCCGGAACTCAATCCTCTACCATAAATCGCCTCTCCGAGGCTACAGTGCTTTTGTCAGGATTACCCCAGACTTTAGTCTGGGGTTTTGTCATGATCATCAGGTCACCGACCTGATTTCGCTTCTGAAAAAAGAAATATTTATCAGTTCGTTCTAATTTTGCATTATACATTTGATGGAGTATGGCCATTGTGCATCGCCGGGATTATCATCGCCGTCGATATTTTGCCAGTGTTCGGTTGGGGCTCCCATCACCACGAGCCATAGATGCTGTATGTCGGCATTTTCAGGAGTAGTGTATGTTACAGAGCCTTTTGAGTCGGAATGCATATCGCCATAATAGGTATTGCCGTCGGCATCTACCGCTACAGTACCATAGCGCCAACCGGCTTTTGCCTTGTTTTTGGTGAAATATCCTTTCCGTCCGGCTTCTCCTCGGAAATCGACGGTCAAGGTCTTGCCCTGCTCAGGAATTGGGAGAGCGATTACGTTGAAACCATAGTTTTCAGGAGCGTTCTCAGGAGTCACACGTTGCCAGCCGCCTCCTGCATCTACGAGTTTCGTCGTCCACTGGTTGGCATAAGGGCGTGCATTTTCTCGGACACGGTCTATGTCCCAGTTTATGAGACGTGCATAGTTGCTCCACATCTCATCGTTGAAATCTGTTTGGCTTATGTCTGTCAGTCGTTTATAAGTCATCACCGGATCCTCGCCCCGTTGCCCTTGCCTGAAAAGTTCTGCTATGAATGTGCGTCCATGTTTTTCTCCCCACAGTTCAAGAACGTAGGGGGAATGGTAGATATTGTCAATGTGGAGGAATGCCTTATGGGTAAGGTCGCGGAAGGCGTTGAGGTGATAGTTCTCGTCTGTTTGCCAGTCAGGGTTTACTTGCCAGAGCATCCACTGCGAAGCCATCTCGAAGATTCCTGCTCCTCCCCAAGCTTCACCTTCGCCGTCGCAAGAGATTTGAAGCTGGAAGGAATGTCCCAGTTCGTGGGCGATGCAGTTGAGTTTATCGTCTTGCACACGGTTAGGAGCTATCCATAGAGCCCCTATTTGTCCGTCATAGTCCCCTCCATAGGCAGTTCCTTCGAGCGAATAGTCGAGCATCACCATCATCTTGTATTTGTCGGCTTTTGTACCCGGTTTTACGAAGGCAAGGTCATTGTAGAAATAATCGTAGAAGTGTTGGAGTTTTGCGAGTAAGTTAGCGAGGTCTACCTTCATGTTTTGGCCTTCGAGATCTGGGGCTGTAGTGATATTATCGCCGAACCCATCCGCCCAAAACAACACTATATCCGGAGTCTCTATCATTCGGTGGAAGCTCCATTTCGATTTGGGGTCGTTGAGATCCATCTTACGCAAATCAGCCGGGATATAAATATCCTTACCTTTATGCGTGACGATCGGAATGTCGGCATTGACCCTATAAGCTTCCTCATCGTTTAGGGCCACAGTGCCCGGCTCTGACGGGTCTACGACCTGAGCGGAAGCCACGAATGAAGAGACGAGTAGCAAGCAGAGCGAGAAAAGATTTTTTTGTATCTGAAAATTCATGATATTTAGTATTTCTTGATGATAGGGGAGAGGTAATTGCGGCGGTTGATGAGCCAGTTTTTCATCTTGCCTATCTCAGTCTCGTATC
>CAYSMP010000083.1:0-16723 GCA_964432215.1 uncultured Sangeribacter sp. | reverse complement strand
CATTCATGATGTAATAGCCGAAACGCTCGCCCATATTGCTGAGAGCAGCGGGAATCAGGCCTTTGGGTTGGTTCTTGAACATAGTTGTTTATTTTGAGGTTGTTGTTTCTTGTCAGGGGAAAAAGGTCTTTAAAGACGCTTATTGCCAATCATTCTGAATTATGCATTATGAAGCAGCTTAAATGCTGTGGCATAATTGCGAATCTGCTTCACCATTGCCACAAGACCATTGCTGCGAGTAGGGGAAAGATGCTCAGAGAGACCTATTTTGTCGATGAAGTAAAGGTCGGCATCAAGGATTTCGTCGGGGGTGCGATCATTGAGCACGCGCATTAGGAGAGCCACTATACCCTTGACTATGAGAGCATCGGAATCGGCCTCAAAATGTATCTTGCGGTCATCATTCTCTTTGGCGTCAATCCATACACGGCTTTGGCATCCTTCTATAAGGTTGGTCGGGGTCTTCATATTCTCCGGAATCGGAGGGAGCGTATTGCCTAAGTCGATTATATAGGCGTAGCGGTCAAGCCAGTCGTCCATACCGGCCATTTCGTCGATTATTTCGTCTTGAACTTCGTTGATGGTCATATCAGTGTCATTTCTTTAGTTTTTCCTTCCACATCCCCATTGTTTTGCAAATTTAGCAATAAAAATCCTAATCAGCAAATATCAGCCTTTAATCTTGCATAAACTTACTTAAAAAGCATCAAACCCCAAACAGGGATTTTCTCATTTGCGACCACCATCAACGCTTATTTAGCGATTCGCCTGTTTTTGTCGTCACCACAATTGCTCCGTTTGCACCACGTGAACCGTATTGCGAAGCATCCTTGATCACCTCTACATGATCTACATCATAGATGCTTAGAAAATCAAGCGATGACACAACCGTACCGTCAATGACATATAAAGGCTCGTTGGAGAGCATCAGAGAATGTTTTCCTCGGATGGTCACATCATAGTTGCCGGGAGAACCACTGACTACCAATCCGGGTACGAGACCACGGAGTGCAGTCATGACGTCACGTGCACCTGTACTGCGCAATCTATCTCCACTTATTCCGGAACTTACACCGGAAAATTCCCTACGTTTTACGTAGCCATAGCCAGAATTCACCAATTCTTCATCATTTTCTGCACGCACGTTATGGTCGCCAACAAGCACTATCTTTATGCTACGACGTCCTTCGACCGGGACTCTAATGCTTTCTTTTTTCGACAATACAAGTGTCAACGTATCATCAGGCTGCACATCTGTCAGTCCAAACCGCCCCTTCCTGTCGGTCGTAGCATAACGCTTCGGATCCTTCACGTAAACCTTGACACCCTTCTTCGGCTTCATCTCGCGATCAAGCAGCAAACCATTAAACGGCACCTCGGCCCAGCTCGACGCTATAATCCCCAACAATCCGGCAATCAACCCGACACACCTCTTCCTACTCATTAACATATATTTAGTACATTAACTTAGACGCCAACTTTCATACCCCGAGGACTATAGCAGGATCAATATCAAGTTTCTGACTCAACAAACGCCCTACCCTAAGAGTCGGCTCGCTCTTCCCTGAAAGGTAGTCACTGATCCGAGAAGGACTCACCCCTATCAATTTTGCCAAACCAGCCTGAGTGAGGCCCATCTCGTAGATTCTAAGCTTTATTAACTCAATCAATGTCGGCTTCTCAATTGGATAATTCTCCTCTTCATAGTCAGCTACCAGATTACCAAGTAAAGTCAGTTCTACCATCTGCGGATCGTTTTCCGGCAAATCCTCAGGGGTATTAAGCATCAAGTACTCAACTCTTTTAAGTGCAGCTTCATACTGTGTTTCGTTTTCTATCTTTACCATAGTACAACTTTTTTATAGATTCTTTATATCTTTTATTTTATCGTATTCAGCATGTGTGCCAATAAAACGTATCAGAACAAAGCGAGGAGTAAACTTAACAACAGCGACTAATCTGAAATCGTTACCTTTGATATTAAACACATAATGTTGATTTCCAACATAATCAACACTGTTGAAAGTTTTCTTAATATCGTCAAAAGTTTTCCATTCAGCTGCATATACTTTTCCCACCCAATCCTGAAGAGCTGTCTTAGAAGAAGGATGTTCTTCATAATATCTTTTTATTGTGCTGACTGAAATGATTCTCATATGCTAATCTATTTTTAATATTGCAAAATTACGAATAATATTCGATATTTCAAAATTACAATATTAAAAACAAGATTTCCTCCATCAATGGACTAATCTCATTTCCTCTTAAGAAGCGTCTGAGAATGGTACCATCCGGACCAAATAATACCCAATCCCACATTTTCATTTTTTCTTCAATTTAATGTCACACAATCCGCCTGGAAACTCCTTACTCGGAGGTAAAATCTCATACGACTCTATATCCCTCATATCAACAGTCATACTTTCTGTCAGTATTTTTCCATCTACTCTAAAAGCCTGCATTTCCTGAGCCTCACAATCTTTTTCACTACTTGGGCCAATAATAAGTTTTGCTCCGCCGTTCTTGGAAAGTTTAATAAAAGATTCCTGTTTTGAGGTCATAGGCCTTGACTCCTTCATGGTCTGCATAGGCATGGTTTTTACTACCCTTATAACCTTTTCCTCTAAATCGAGGCAAGCACTTTCGAGGTACTCCTCCTCAGGATTATCATCAACTCGCAGCGAAACTGTCTCCAGACTCTTCAAATCAGAGGCTACTGTGGGGATATTCATCAATCCAAAAGCAACTATCGGAGCTATGGCAAGCGCAAGCACACGAGAGCGGAGAAATCCACTACAATTTTCTTTCTGCATCATGGCAATTCTACTTTTTAGGTTACTATGGTTTAGACAGTTTGCAAGCGCATGGAATTTATTGCCCACCGTTTTTCTTATAAGTAGCATCTGATACGCAGAGATATCTACACCCCTGTCAATAACCTTTGCATCTGCTTGATATTCATGAAGAAGTTTAAGTTCATCGCGCATCAGCCAAGCGGCAGGGTTATACCATAACACTACGCATACCGTCTGAGAAATAATCAAATCAATATAGTGATGACATTGTATATGAGCAAGTTCATGTGCAGATACAGTTTCGCACACTGTCTCGTAGTCTACAGCACTCATCACTATCTTTCGGCCGAAACTAAACGGAGCAATGTTACTGCTCGGCATTACCACTAATGTATAATCTTCCTTCCGTATGAAATGCCCTTTCTTGATATAGCATAAAAGGCTCACAACAGAAAACATAGTCTTCAATAAAACCAATGATGCGCCAGTCAAATATATACATATCAGAATCCTGGGAATAACCGATGAGTTATTTTCAACAATTCCACCTTGAGTTAAGGAGATTTCTTCTAACCCAATAGTGGGGATAGGAGCCGGCTGTGATAATGTTCCGTGATTCCAGTCAATGTGGTTCAAAGGCCATGCGGCAAATGCCAATGCATAGCAAGAGAGCAACAGAACGCGGTTGAGAGATATTTGTTTTTCACCGGAAACGAGCACCTTATAAAACAGGAAAAGAAATAGAAGAAAAACTCCGGAATAGATGGTATAAGCGAGGAAAGCACCCATATCATTCACTTTTTATTCCGTTTCTCAACCATGTCGATAATCTCACGTAGCTCTTCTACTGAGATTTTTTCATCATTCACCAGAGCTGAAACTACAGATCGATAACTGTTGTTGAAATAATTCTTCACAAGTCGAGCCAGACTACTGCCACTCAATTCGCTACTTTCCACCAATGCTCCATAAGTATATGCACCGTTTCTTTCTCCGACATGAGCCACAAATCCCTTGTCGCAAAGAATCCTGACTGTTGTAGAAACGGTGTTAAAATGAGGCTTTGGTTCGGGATACGCAGCAAGCAGTTCCCGTATGGTCTGTGGACCCTCGCTCCAAAGGCGCTCCATGACCTCCGCCTCTTTCTCGGTAAGTTTCTTCACTTGTTTTTTCATAATTATAACTTAAGTTTTAGTTGACAACGCAAAGTTAATAACTAAAATCTTAATTTGCAAATTTTCCACCTAAAACTTTAGTTTTAATTTGTAATTTGAAGCCTTGTCAATAAAAAAAATTAAAACTTGCCAGTAAAGCAATTCCTGCAACGATTACAAATAAAAAACCAAAAGATATTTGTTTTTTTTAGTATAAATAAGTAAATTTGCAAAAAATACAAATACAAATGTTCAAGACATTAGAGATTCATAATTTACGAGGAATAAAATCTGCAGAAATAGAAGGACTAAATCAAATCAACCTTTTCTTCGGCAAGAACAACTGTGGGAAATCAACAGTCTTGGAAGCTTTGTTTTTAATCTCCGGACAGTCAAATCCCACGCTTCCGCTTTCAATTAATTCCATGAGGAATTATTCGAAATTTACAGAAGATGATCTCAATATAGAATTCTACCATCTTGATCCAAGAAACAAGATACTCATTTCCACAACTGGTGATGAAAACAGGAATCTTGAAATATCACAAATAAAATCTCATAGCAACACTGTCGATCTTGATTCTCTTCGTAACGGCAATTCGGAGAATGCAGCAAAGAGATACGGTATAAAATTAGATTATTCAATTGGAGAAAACAAATTCTCCTCTGATTTCATCCTTCAAGAGGGGAATCTTAAAAATGGAAAAGCGAATATCGACCACAGATATAAAGAATCTATTTTTTCCCAATATATCCCATCCACTAACTTCCAAGGCTACCTGAATGAAGAATTTGCAAGAATCGTAGCAAACAAACAGGAATCCTACATTCTTTCTGCATTACAAGAAATTGATCCAGACATCAAAGATATCCAATTGGTTGGTGATGAAATATTAGTTGACATCGGAGCTGAACAACGCCTTCCTATCAACATGACAGGTGATGGACTAAGAAAGCTTCTGATGATAATTGTCTCGATCTTTAGATGCAGAAACGGGATCATTCTTATTGATGAAATAGACAATGGTCTCCATTTCTCTGCAATGAAAGTGCTATGGAAAGCAATTCTTATAGCCACAAGGGAAAACAACGTACAGCTATTCGCTACCACCCACAACATTGATTCACTAAAAGGTCTTAATAATATATTGGATAATGATGACTATTCTTCCTTTAGAGCCTACATAAGCGCTTATAAACTCATAAGAGGGAAAGAAGGAGTGGTCTCCGCATTGAAATACGACTATCCGAGTTTCCGGTATTCCATCAATCAAGAATTAGAAATGAGATGATCAAGGTATTTATTGAATCAAAGAATAAGTCCACTTCTGAATACAAGTTTGTGGATACTTTATTACGTAGAATGAGCCTCAGTCCTGAGACATATGAAATCATTCCATTAAATGGGAAAGATACTCTTCATCTTGCTAAAAATCAATTTTTGCAGAATACCGCAGAAGGGGGCCTAAATCTTATAATTTTCGATGCGGATAGCGAAGAAGACTATAACTGAACTCAATACTTCCTAATACTTAGAACGGGAGTGAAAGATAATGTGGATCCATAGCGCAATGTTATATAACAAAATCTTTATATGCAAATTTTTCCACCTAAAATTTTAGTTTTAATTTCAACAATTGAAAGCTCCAAACTTCTTTACTTGTTCTGAACTCAAGATTATTATTAGATTTCCTTTGGAACATTAGAAAATAATCGCTAACTTTGCGATAATCGACATACAATCTTAGTAAATTTGTGTCTATTGTAATTATGTTAAATTATTTACAAAAATATGATCAATAAGAAGATTTTCGATATGCTTCCTGTTATCAGGAACTATTTTCAGGATAAACCTGTATTGAGGGCATGGCTGTTCGGATCATGTTCACGCGGAGAGGAAACATCTTCGAGCGATATTGACATATTGGTAGATTACGATGAGTCAACGGGCGTAGTATCACTCTTTAAAATAGGAGGAATGCTTATGGAGCTTTCCCATTTATTGGGTCCACAGGTTGATCTTGTGGAGTCTCAGGGACTCAAGGAATTTGCACGCCCATCTGTAGATCGAGATAAAATTCTTATTTATGAGAGAAAAAATTAAAGATCCAGGCAGAATACGCCATATGCTTGAGGCTGCCAGGATTCTTACAGAAGAGACTCCTTTGCATTCTTTAGAATCTGTACAGAAAGACAGGATTTTATTCTTCGGGCTTGCCAAGCTAATAGAGATTATCGGCGAAGCATCCTACAAATTAACCAAAGATTTCAAAAACAGTCATCCGGAATTGCCATGGGATGCTATTATTGGGATGAGGCACGTTATGGTACATGATATATAGAAGAATTCGAAGCCTGCAATTTGAAAAACACATTTATCGGTATCATACGTAAGATTGATGTCTTGCTACTTGTATTGCCTCAGTCAATTATGCATTATGAATTATGCACTAAGCATTATTAGAAAGGGTATCCGATGGAGAAATGGAAGGAGGAGTCACGATGCCAATTAGGCGAAATTAGGGGCCATGGCCTCATCCCCATTGCCGGATTATGGGCTTTCATGCCAAGGTCAAAGCGGAGTAAGAAATAGTTGAAATCCATGCGCAAACCAAGGCCATATGCAGCAGCAAACTGCTTGTAGAATTCATCAAACTTAAACACGCCTCCTTGTTGAAATGGATAGTCGCGTATTGTCCATATATTGCCAATATCAATAAATGCACCCAGTTCAAGCACCCAGAAAAGTTTCGCGCGGTATTCTGCACTTGTTATCAAGCGAATGTCGCCACACTGATTAATGAAATCACTCACTGAATTGCGCCCGGGATATGCACCCGGACCCAGTGTACGCACTGCCCATCCGCGTACCCCGTTGGCTCCACCCCCATAGAAGCGCTTCTCAAAGGGCAACATCTCTGAATTTCCATAAGGCACACCAATACCTCCACCTACTCGGAATGCCACTGAATTCCTATCATCGAAGCGATGGAGAAGAGCATAATCAGCCTCCAACTTGAAATATTGGGAATAATGGATGCCAAATATCTTGTAAGGATCCTCGTGAAAATTGCTGCGATGTGCAAATATACTTGAAAGGGCAAACAGAACGTTGCCGGCAATCTCTGCATTGAACCTGACATTATAGATATCTCTCTGCATAGATCTCTGCCACGGAGTAGCCTCACGCTTATTGGAGTGATACCATCGCCAACCCATCCGCATGATAAAGTGATCTTCATAGCTATATCGAAGCAAGGGATTGTCAGGGGCTATGAGATCAATGAAGTCGTTGGTAGAGGCCGGAAGATAGACATAATTGATGTCGATCGGAGTGAATGTGTGCCTGTTGTTCTTGCGTGCATCAACCCACTTGTAGCTCCACCCTGCCGTTGAAATGACACGAGTATATTCCGGACGTTCCTGATAGTTCATTGAGAAGTTCATCTCAGTTGAAGCCTGTATGCGGCGCCGTATACGGCGTGAGATAGGAGCCTTGAATTCCGGCATAGAAAGACCAAGATCGACCGAGTATTCCATGTAGCGATTATTGAGCAATCCCTCAAGATTGCCTGAAAGAGACTCGTAACTTCCACGTAGTTTTCCTGTAAAAGTCTCAGATCCTCGCCCGATATTGCGGTGTGAGTATGTAAGCCCTACTGCCACACCAAGGTCTCCCTCAGAATTAGTACCTTCCAATTCAACGCTGGCTGTCTGCGACTTGCCGGGAGTAAGCATAATATATACATCCAATAGACCATCGTCGGCGATATGACCTGCCGGGACAAACGAGACATTTATAAACTTAAGTATTCCAAGACGGGAAAATGCCCTGTAGGTGCGATCCACATTACGTTGTGAGAAAACCTCACCTGGAGACAGATAACAGTTATCGGCAATGACAGATGGTCTCAAATAGCGGGAGTCGCCATAAAGTATCTCGATTCCTTTGTAGTTTATTGAATCTTTTCCCACAGCTGTTGCAGGATTCTCAGCATCTATGGCATCTGCATCTGCTATTACGGTCACCCTGCGGATAAGGAACTTTGAATAAATGTCAGCACGCTCCTTCACGGGCCCGGAAGGGGGATTGACCTTCATGAGAAGTTCCACGTCAGATGAGCCTTCCGTAGTATCGGCTACAAATGTGATAGACTCCTTTCCGAACCTGAAGTATCCATTGTTGCGGAGCGCATCGGCCACTACTGTACGCTGATTTTCAAGAATGTCGCGGGCAAGAGGTTGACCGGGGTATGTCAGGAACTTCGATGAATCGGCCATGACAATGGCTCTTACACTGGAATCAGGGAACTCATAATCCACTTTGGAAATAACCTTGCGTGGGCCCGGAGTAAGACTATAGGTAAGCTCGATTTTCTTCTTTCTATCGTTCTTCACCGAGTCCACCTCAACACTGGCGTTGAAATATCCCTTACTGGCAAGATATTGCAGCAGTTGGTCGCTGCTGGCCTCGGAAAGCTCCGGATCGTAGATCACCGGGGGCTCTCCAAGCTTACGCATCCAGCGGTTCCACCAATTGGTGGAGTCATTACCACTCATATTATAGAAGCCAAGCCTGAACTTGATGCTCCAAAGCATCCTATGGTTTGGCAACTGGCGCAAATAGGCCTGCATCTCCGTCAAGTCAAGTTGTTCGTTTTTTCCGGTGGAATCGACCCGGATATTGACTTTATCGAGCAGATAATTTCCATCCGGAACATGACGGCTCGACGAGCATCCTACCAGAATAAAACATACAGCAACCAGAATCCCAAGGGACCCCGGCAGCAAATACTGGTATGTTCGCTTCATGAGTGGAAACATAATGCAAAATTAGGCATTTTTTCTGAATAACTTACCAAACTATCACGATTTTTCACTAAATTTGCAGTATGGAAGCATCCTCCCGTCAAGAAGGGCCCAAAGCCTATACACTTTCTGAGTTCTCACGTTATGTGGTCAAGGCCATGAGCAGTGAGCCTATACTCATGGGCTCTTGGGTCATAGCTGAAATCAGTGATATGGCAGTCAGAGGAGGCCATTGCTACATGACACTGATAGAAAAAGATCCCAACGGCACCACGATAGCCCGTATGAGAGCCAACATATGGGCCAACAGGTGGCTACATATAAAGAATAAATTTCTCTACGCGACGCAAAGAGAACTCGCCAACGGAATGAAAGTGATGTTCTACGGAGGAGCTACATATCACTCCAACTACGGACTCTCTTTCAACATCGGAGAAATCGAGCCTTCCTTCACTATGGGAGACCTCGAAAGAATCCGCAGAGAGATACTCGCCACGCTGCAAAGAGAAGGGATTATCGGACAAAACCGGAGCCTTACATTTCAGGATCCTCCGCGTAAAATAGCAATCATCTCCTCAGCTACAGCAGCGGGATACGGAGACTTTATGAATCAACTTCAACACAATTCAGCCGGAGTTGAATTCAACGTTATGCTTTTTCCTGCCATCATGCAGGGAGACAAGACAGCCCAAAGTGTCATAGCAGCTCTTGACCTTATAGAGCAGACACGCTCTATAGTAAACTGGGACTGCGTGGTAATAATACGTGGAGGAGGCGCCACTACCGACATGAATGGATTTGACGACCTGAATTTGGGTCGCCGTGTGGCTACCTTTCCCATCCCGGTCATAGTAGGCATAGGGCATGAAAGAGACCGTTGCGTACTCGACGAGATAGCCTGCGTACGCTGCAAGACTCCGACGGCAGTTGCCGCATGGCTAACAGACACAGCTGCTATGGCATGGCAACGTGTATGCGATCTCACATCACGCATAGCTTCTTTCGCAGCCGAACGTCTGAAAGGAGAACATATACGCTTGCAAAGCATAGAGACGATGGTGCCGGCTTTGGCCGAAGGACAAATAAGAAATGCCCGATTGAAACTTCAAGGCTTTTCGGCTCTTATTCCATCGGCTGCCAGGGAAGCGACATCAAAGGAACGGATACTTCTTGAGGGAATAACCGCTACGCTGCGTATGAGTTCGCAAATACGTATCCAAAAAGAATTTCCCGTAATTGAATCGGCATTTTCCAAAATCAGTATGGCAGCTACCACTCTTCTTCAAAAGGAAAAGTCTCGGATCGAAGCACTCGAACGCCTCACCGATGCGTTAAATCCGGTCTCAACACTTAAACGAGGCTATTCCATAACAAGAGTCGGAGGAAAAGCGATCACATCAGCTGAAGCTGTAAAGCCAGGCGATATACTTGAGACTCTGACATATCAAGGCTCAATAATATCCACAGCCTCCGATATAAGTACCACCCCAACCTTCTGACATCTTATCAATTTGTCACAACTCCACAACACTGTAATGAAAAAACTCATCATATTCGATCTTGACGGAACACTCCTCGACACTATTGCCGATCTCGGAACGGCCTGTAACCATGCGCTTGAAGCCAAAGGCTACCACAAGCACCCTTTGGCTGCTTACCCATACATGGTGGGGAATGGAGTACGAAAACTTATGGAAAGGGCACAGCCGGACGCTTCACCAAAGGAAATCGACGAATTACTCACTATATTCCGTGAATACTACGATGAGCATTGCACCGACCTTACCAAACCCTATCCGGGAATCCCTGAAATGCTGCAACAGCTCACTGACAATCACATTGCCTTGGCCGTAGCCACCAATAAATATGAGTCAGCAGCTAAAAAGATAATCGAGCATTTCTTCCCAGATATCCCCTTCGTGGCAATCCTTGGACAGACTGAAGATCGCCCCACGAAACCGGACCCAAGCATTGACTTTGCTGTGCTCCTTGCCCATCCCACACCTAAGGCTGAGACGATGCATATAGGAGATTCGGCCGTAGATATTGAGACAGCGCGCCGCGCTTGCATTGATTCAGTGGGTGTGACTTGGGGATTCCGTCCGATCACTGAGCTTAGAAAGGCTTATGCCGACCATATAGTCAGTTCTCCTGCCGACATAGTAAAACTCGCTTTCAAAAATGACTGATAACGAACAATATAACGACTTACCTAAACGTTTCACCTTACGCAAGAGTGCCAAGTTGCGCCATCGTACTCTTGTGCAGGAACTGTTCCAAAAAGGGAAATCGGTCTATTCCGGTCCTTTGAGGGTGACTTTCCGAGCTCTCTCAGAAGATGAGCTCAAGGGATCGTTTAAGAAGACAATACCCGACATGATGGGCCCGGTTCAGTTCATGATTACCGTGCCCAAAAAGAAACGTAGGCATGCTGTAGACCGTGTGTTGATGCGGCGCCGCATACGTGAGGCCTTCCGCCTGCAATGGCATCCACTGAAGCAAAGGATACAAGATGATCCCAATATCCGCACACTCTCGCTTGCCATTGTCTATATGGAGAATGAGAATTCTGAAATGGCCGCAATCACTGCAGCTGTCGGATCGGTATTGTCAAAAGTAAGAAAAAAGCTTTTCCCTCAACCCAAAGGGGTTACTGATTGTTAAGAAGAGTGAATATGAATATAGCCCAGATTCTGCTTACGTCTGTGATACGCTTCTACCAGTATGCGATTTCACCACACACACCGCCAAGCTGTAGGTTTACCCCGACATGCAGCCAATATGGTATTGAAGCGATCAAGAAGCACGGAGCCTTAAAAGGGGGATGGCTGACACTTAAGCGCATCAGCCGTTGCCATCCTTGGGGCGGTTCCGGCTATGATCCGGTGCCGTAAGCGACCAATCCAGGCTTAAATCACTGATTTCACTCTAACTTTAAATTCTACCATGGATTTCACACCCATAGCCCGACATATATTTGCCTCACGCGCCCGACGCACACAACATTGGCACGGACATGTGGAGGAACTTCAGCGTAAACAGCTGATGTGGCTGCTAAGACGTGCCGCAGACACTGAAATAGGCCGCAAATATAACTTCAACAAAATTCTTAATTCCGCCAATCCTGTAGCCGCATATCAGGAAGCGGTCCCTACCGTATGCTATGATGACATACGCCCCTATGCTATGCGGATGGTAGAGGGGGAATCCGACGTGTTGTGGCCGGGCCGTTGCAAGAGATTTGCCCAAAGCAGTGGGACGAGCGGCGGTAAGTCCAAGTTCGTACCTATCACCAACGACTGTCTACGCCGCAACCATTATCCCGGCACATCCGATGTGGTGGCCCACTACCTTAAGATGAATCCCAAAAGTCGTCTCTTCTCAGGAAAAAGCCTTATCTTGGGAGGAAGTTTTGCCAATGAGTTAAATCTTAAGAGCGATGTAAAAGTAGGGGATCTGAGTGCGACACTGATCGACCGAATGCCCAAACTGGCAGATATGGTGAGGGTGCCTGAAAAGCGTATAGCTCTTATGGAGGATTGGAGCGAAAAGCTCCCGGCTTTAGCAGGAGCAGCCTCTAATGCCAACATCACCAATATCTCCGGGGTTCCGTCATGGTTTCTGACCGTCGTAAAGGAGGTGTGCCGCATCAAAGGAGTTGATAAGATATCCGATGTATGGCCCAATTTGGAAGTTTTCTTCCATGGTGGCATAGATTTCAGGCCCTACCGCAAGGAATACGAGGCATTGACCGACCCGGAGAAGATGCATTTCATGGAGACCTACAATGCAAGCGAAGGATTCTTCGCTTTCCAAAACGACTTTTCCGACCATTCTATGCTCCTGATTCTTGACGGAAGTGTCTTCTACGAGTTCGAGCCCATTATGGGAGGCAACCCGATACCTGCATGGGAGGTGGAAGCAGGAAAGACCTATGAATTACTGATATCAAGCGCCAACGGTCTATGGCGATACCATCTCGGAGACACAGTGACTGTCACCGCCACCGACCCGGTAAAGATACGTATTGCCGGACGAACACGGAGTTTCATCAATGCTTTTGGAGAGGAAGTGATGGAAGACAATGCCAACAGAGCCATAGAAGCAGCGTGTGAGGCAACCGGAGCCGGAATTGCCAACTATACTGCAGGACCTTTCTATGCCCATAATAACCGTCGAGGACATCATCAGTGGCTGATAGAATGGAACGAAAAGCCGGACTCTATGGAGAAATTCCGCGATGTGCTTGACAAGACCCTGCAAGATGTCAATTCAGACTATCAAGCAAAACGTGCCCACACTATATTCCTCGATCCGCCGGAAATCATAACAGCACGTCCCGGGCTTTTCGACGATTGGCTTGCCCACGCCGGCAACCACAAACTCGGTGGCCAGCGCAAAGTTCCCCGCCTTAACAACAACCGTAAGCTCCTCGACGAACTCCTTTTAATCAACGCATAATGCAGAATGCATAATTCATAATCAATCACGACTATGAATTATGCATTCTATTTTTTTGTTGCATCAACTCAATTATGCATTATGCATTGTTTTCTCCTCCCGCAAACTCCATCAGATAAGCTTTGATGAACTCATCAATCTCGCCATCCATAACGGAATTGACATCGGAAGTCTGATAGTTAGTGCGGTGGTCTTTCACACGACGGTCGTCGAAGACATAACTGCGTATCTGCGAACCCCACTCTATCTTTTTCTTTCCTGCCTCTACTTTGGCCTGCTCTTCAAGACGATGGTTCATCTCTTTCTCGTAAAGAATGGAGCGTAGATGGCGGAGGGCATTTTCTTTATTCTTTGGCTGATCGCGGGTCTCTGTGTTCTCAATAAGAATCTCTTCTTCCTCTCCGGTGTAGGGATCCTTGTATTGATAGCGAAGACGCACACCGGATTCCACCTTATTGACGTTCTGTCCGCCGGCACCACCTGAACGGAATGTATCCCAAGAGATACGTGCCTGCTCTACATTGATTTCAATAGTGTCATCAACGAGCGGAGTGACGAATACAGATGCAAACGACGTCATTCTCTTACCCTGAGCATTGTATGGGCTTACGCGCACGAGGCGATGCACACCATTCTCACTCTTCAGATATCCATAGGCATAATCTCCTTCAATGTTGATGGTCACCGACTTGATACCGGCGTCGTCACCTTCAAGGAGTTGCGCAATAGAAGTCTTATAGCCATGACGTTCAGCATAGCGGAGATAGAGACGCATGAGCATCTGCGCCCAATCCTGACTTTCTGTGCCACCGGCTCCTGAGTTTATCTTCAAGACTACGCCGAGTTTGTCTTCTTCGCGTCGGAGCATGTTGCGGAGTTCAAGGGCCTCTATATCCTTGGCGACTACTGCATATTGTTCGTCGACTTCCTCTTCGGTCACGAGCCCTTCTTTCACAAAGTCGAATCCGAGTCTAAGTTCCTCCACCTGTTTCTCAAGCGCCTCATAGGCATCAATCCAGAAGTGAAGGTCTTTTATCTTCTTCATCTGTGCCTCTGCTTTCTCTCTGTCTTCCCAGAAATCCGCTACGTGTGTGCGGAGTTCCTCTTCCTCCACTTCGATTTTCTTGGTATCGATGTCGAGATATCGTTTGAGGGCGGCGGTACGTTCCTCCGCCTCTTTAAGTTGTTCCTGAGTTATCATATTTCAAATATCCTTATAACCTTATAACCCTATAGCCCTTAAATTTCCCAAAAGAAATTTGACTTACTTCTTCCTCGCCGTCGGACGCTTCTTTGGAGCTGCATCCTGCTGCTCTATGAGTTTCAAGACATCATCCAGAGTCAGCGACAGTGGATCGGTGCCCTTGGGAATCTTATAGTTGATTTTTTTCTTTGCTCCCTCAGGAAGATACGTGAAGTATGGGCCATAGCGGCCGTTGAGAATCTCAATCTCCGGACGCTCCGGGAATGACTTTATGAATTTATTTGCCTCGTCGGCACGTTTCTTCTCAATAAGCTCTATTGCCTCTGATTCACTGATAGAAAGGGGTGACATATCCTTCGGGATAGAAACGAAGACAGAGTCATGACGAATATAAGGACCGAAACGCCCTATAGCTGCAAGTATCTTCTTTCCTTCATACATACCGACATCACGTGGTAGCTCGAAAAGTTTCAATGCCTCTTCCAAGGTAATAGTCTGCACACTCTGGTCAGGCTGAAGGGATGCAAAGAGGGGCTTATCTTCATCCGTGGCCTCCCCTATCTGAGCGATTGGTCCGAAACGACCTATCTTCACATAGACTGTGCGTCCGGTCTTCGGATCTATGCCAAGTTCACGCTCACCAACCTTATGCTCCATCTTGAGGGTATTTATTTTCTCAATCTCGGGATGGAAATCTCCATAAAACTCCGACATCTCATTCTGCCATGGGAGTTTTCCTTCAGCGATATCATCAAATTTCTCCTCGATCTTAGCAGTAAAATTATAGTCGAGGATATCGGGGAAATATTCAGTCAGAAAGTCGTTGACCACCATTCCAGTGTCAGTAGGCACAAGTTTACCTTTTTCAGATCCTACCGAGAGGCTCTTAGTCTTCATGGAGATCTTCCCTTTCTTTAATACGATTTCCTTATAGTCGCGCGGAGTGCCTTCTTTCTCGCCTCGCTTGACGTATTCACGTTGCTGGATAGTGGAGATAGTAGGAGCATATGTGGAAGGGCGACCGATACCAAGTTCCTCCATCTTCTTCACGAGGGATGCTTCTGAATATCTTGGAGGTGCCTGCGTGAAGTCTTCTGTGGCAGTTATCTCCTTTGGTGTGAGATCCATGCCGGTGGAAAGAGGGGGTAAGGATGTATCTTTGCCGGCTCCTGCTTGATATACACTGAGGAATCCGGGGAATACCACTACTTCACCCTCGGCCTTGAACACCCCGTGTGAAGTATCTTCTGCGAGAGCCTTCTTTTCATCCGGAATAATAGCTATGTCAACTGTGGTCTTCTCCACCTCTGCATCTGCCATCTGCGAGGCCACGGCGCGTCGCCAGATAAGATCGTAGAGCTTCTGTTCCTTTGCATCTCCGTCAATGGTGCGGTTGCTTACATATGTCGGACGGATAGCCTCGTGAGCCTCCTGGGCTCCTTTAGAATGGGTATGATAATGGCGCACCTTGAGATATACTTCCCCTAGAGTATTGCGGATAGCATCTGAAATATCGCGTAGCGCAAGTTCGGAAAGGTTGGTCGAGTCGGTACGCATATAGGTGATCTTACCATCTTCGTAAAGTTTTTGGGCAATGACCATAGTCTGATTGACCGAAAAACCAAGTCGGCGCGACGCTTCCTGTTGAAGAGTAGAAGTTGTAAACGGAGGATATGGCTGACGGTGGCCCGGCCTTACATTGACCTCCGAGATTCTAAAGGAAGCATCATGGCATTCGCCCAGCACGTCCATTGCCTCTTTCTCATCCTTACAGCGACGCGAAAGGTCGGCTTTGAGACCTGCTTTCGAACCCGGGATTTCAAACTGACCGGAGACCCTATAGTATGATTCGGGAGTAAATGCGGCTATCTCCTTCTCACGCTCACAGATCAGGCGTACTGCCACGCTCTGCACTCGTCCGGCAGAAAGGGATGGCTTAATTTTCTTCCAAAGCACCGGACTGAGTTCAAAACCCACTATACGGTCGAGCACGCGACGCGCCTGCTGGGCATTGACACGGTCGATATCAATATCCCGTGGGTTAGCAATGGCGTTAAGGATCGCCGGCTTGGTGATCTCGTGAAATACTATGCGTTTGGTATTCGCCGGGTTAAGGCCCAGCACTTCATAAAGGTGCCAGGCGATAGCTTCTCCTTCCCGGTCTTCATCGGAAGCGAGCCATACCATATCCGCTTTCTTCGCAGCATCTTTCAGCTTGCGCACTGTGTCTTTCTTATCTGCCGGTATCTCATATTCCGGAGCAAAATTATTATCGAAGTCTATAGCTATTCCTTTTTTCT
>CAYSMP010000082.1:0-16792 GCA_964432215.1 uncultured Sangeribacter sp. | reverse complement strand
AAACATATCCTAAACTTATAAACACATAAACCTATAAACCTTAAGTTGAGTAAACGAAACTTAAATATTGATAGATATGTCACTTTTTGATAAGGTGTCGGCCGACATCCAGGCCGCAATGAAAGCTCGCGAGAAGGTGCGTCTGGAGGCGCTGCGCGGAGCAAAGAAAGAGTTTCTCGAGGCTAAGACGGCTCCGGGAGCAAATGGCGAGTTGAGCGATGAGCAGGCCATCAAGATACTGACCAAGATGGTGAAGCAGCGTAAGGAAAGCGCACGAATCTATGTGGATAATGGCCGTCAGGAATTGGCCGATAACGAGCTGGCTGAAGCTGCCGTGCTTGAAGAGTACCTGCCGAAGCAGCTTACTCCGGAGGAGCTTGAAGCCGAACTGAAGGCTATCATCGCCGAAGTTGGAGCTACTTCTGCCAAAGAGATGGGCAAGGTGATGGGCGTAGCTACCAAGAAACTGGCCGGACGCGCCGACGGACGCACGATCCAGGGGGTTGTGAAGGGGCTGCTGGCTTAATTTTTTATAAATCTTATATATCTTATAAGTCTTATAAATCTTATAATTGAAACAAGATGCTATTATTGAGTACCATAAAGGCGGATCCCGAGTTTGTGATCAGCCGTCTGGCAGTGAAGGGCTTTGATGGCCGCGCTGTCATTACTGAGATTCTTGAAATTGATGCTGAGCGCCGTCGCCTTCAGCAGAAGACAGAGACCGATGCAGCCCAACTTAATAAGCTGGCAAAGTCGATCGGTGGTCTGATGAAAGAGGGTAAGAAGGAGGAAGCTGAGCAGGCGAAGGCTGAGGTAGCCCGTATCAAGGGGGAGACAGCCGGCCTGCAGGATCGCCTCGCTGAATGCGAGCAGAAGATGACGCAGCTTCTGCTGACCGTGCCAAACCTTCCTTATGAGGGTGTACCGGAAGGGAAGACAGCAGAAGACAATGTAGTGGAGAAGACTGGCGGTGTTATACCCAATCTTCCTGAAGATGCCCTCCCCCATTGGGATCTGGCAAAGAAATACAATATCATCGACTTTGAGCTTGGTGTGAAAGTGACCGGAGCTGGTTTCCCATTCTACATCGGAAAGGGTGCACGCCTGCAGCGTGCGCTTCAGCAGTTCTTCCTCGACGAAGCCTGGAAGGCCGGATATATTGAGGTGGAGCCGCCATTCGTAGTGAACGAGGCTTCCGGCTACGGCACAGGTCAGCTGCCCGACAAGGAGGGACAGATGTATCACGTGCAGCTCGACAACCTCTACCTCATCCCGACAGCCGAGGTACCGGTGACCAACATCTACCGCGATGTCATCATCCCCGAAGCTGAACTTCCGAAGAAGAACTGTGCCTACAGCCCATGCTGGCGCAGGGAAGCCGGCAGCTATGGTAAAGACGTACGCGGTCTTAACCGTCTGCATCAGTTTGACAAGGTGGAGATCGTACGCATCGAGAAGCCTGAAGACTCCTATGCTGCTCTTGAGGAGATGAAAGACCACGTGCAGGGACTGCTTGAGAAACTCGGACTCCCCTGGCACATCCTGCGTCTCTGCGGCGGCGACATGAGCTTTACGTCGGCCATCACGTTCGACTTCGAAGTGTTCAGCGCAGCTCAGAAGCGCTGGCTCGAGGTAAGCTCGGTTTCAAACTTCGAGACATACCAGGCCAATCGTCTGAAGTGCCGCTACCGCGGTGCCGACAAGAAGATACACCTCTGCCACACACTCAACGGCAGCGCATTGGCTCTGCCGCGCATCGTGGCCGCCCTGCTCGAGAACAACCAGACACCGGAGGGAATCGTAGTTCCGGAATGTCTCAGAAAGTATACCGGGTTTGACATCATTAACTAATGCATAATTCATAATGCAAAATGCATAATTGGCTACGCAATCAAAATAATTATGAATTATGCATTATGACTTGGTTTAGCTTGAACGAAGCTAATTATGCATTATGAATTTGCATTATGAATTAATATTAAGGAGATGGCTGCATACATAAGCAAGGACGAGAAAGAAATTCCGATCAACGACCCGACGGGACGCTGGTCGGAACTCACACTCCTCCCTGAATGGGAGGAGGATATCTATGACGTGTACACCGTAAAGAAACACGGCAAGTGGATCATGCTCAAGGCTCTGAAGGAGCAATATCGCGACGACCCAAAATACCGGGCCATCATTGAGAAGGAATTCGATACACGCTATAACCTTGCTCATCCAAACATCGTGATGGTGAATGATTTCGAGGAGGTGCCGGGAATCGGCATGGCAATCGTCACCGACGATGTCTACGGGTATTCGCTGCGCCGCTTGATAGATGAGAAGCGTCTTACGCCGAAGATAATCCACCGGCTTGAGACGCAACTTCCCGATGCTCTGGAGTATATCCAGGAAAACCACGTCATGCACCAGCCGATCACTCCTGACCACATCATCTTCACAGAATATAATGAGAACCTTAAACTGATCAACGTTGGCTATGACCACAGCGACCAGCTGGAGACACAAGACACCAAGCTTGACATCATCAATTATGGAAAGCTTATCAATGAGGTACTCGACAATCTGCCGGAGCAGTTGCCTAAGCTCCGCCGTGTAGCGAAGAAAGCTGAGGATCCGGAAGGACCGATCGACAGTGTGCAAGACCTCAAGATGGCTATCAGCCAAAGAAGCCGCACTTCCACTATAATCATGCTTCTCGGCTTTATAATAATAATGCTGGGAGCTTTGATTGCGATAACCCTTTTACTGAGATGAAACGTCGCAGGACGGATGCACGAGCCATGCGTCCCTACCGGATAGCAAAGTAATACTTGCATCGACAAACTAAACCAACACCTTTGAAGAGAAATGATTGAGATAAAGGAAATTGAGATGACGCCTAAAGAGCTGCGCAAGTTTGTGCAGTTTCAAATTGATATGTATGAGGACAATCCGTATTTCGTGCCGCCACTGGTGAGCGATGACGTGGATACCCTCAACCCAAAGAAGAATCCTGCCTACGACTTCTGCGACGTACGCTGCTTCATGGCCTACAAAAATGGAAATCCGGTGGGGCGTATCGCCGGCATCATCAACAATACACTCAACGAGAAGCACGGAACGAAAGATATACGTTTCGGATTTATCGATTTCACCGATGAGATAGAGGTGAGCCGTGGACTGCTTGAGAAGGTGGAAGAATGGGGTAAGGAAAGAGGATTGACGCGCATCGTGGGACCGCTCGGCTTCACCGACTTAGACTATGAGGGAATGCTAATCGAAGGCTACGACCAACTGAGCACCATGGCTACTATCTACAACTATTCCTACTATCCGGAGCATATGCATGCGCTCGGCTACGAAAAGGACAGCGACTGGGTAGAATATCTAATGGAGGTGCCAGACCAAATTCCGGAGAAGCACAACCGAATCTCAGAGATAGTGAAGAAGAAATTCGGTCTTAAAGTGGCTAAATTCACTAGCAAGAAGGAGATAAAGGAGAAATATGGTCGCGCGCTCTTCCAGCTCATCAATGAAGCTTACGAGAAACTATACCAATATTCCCCTCTTACCGACCGCCAGATAGAGCATTACATTGATGTCTACTTAGGTCTGCTCGACCTGAGCCTCGTGAGTTGCATAGTTGACTCGGATGAAAAACTAGTAGGGGTGGGCATATCTATGCCCTCCATGAGCAAGGCTCTACAAAAGTCGAAGGGGAAAATGTTTCCTTTCGGCTGGATACATCTGCTGAAAGGGCTGAAGGGAAAGAACGACCGAGTTGACCTTCTTCTCGTAGCGGTAAAGCCCGAATACCAAGGAAAAGGGGTCAACGCATTGCTTTTCCAAGACCTTATCCCGGCATTCATCGATCACGGCTACAAATATGTGGAGTCAAACCCGGAGTTGGAAAGCAACTCGAAGGTGCAAAACCAGTGGGATTCCTTCACCAACAGACAGCATAAGCGGAGACGGAGCTATACTAAGGAGATTGAGTGAAGCCCGGTGGGCTTCACAGTATCAGAGGCTTCGCCTCAGTATGAAGTATTAAGTATGGGTCGGATTAGTCGGACAAGCCAGACGTATTAATTTTAAAAGATTATGGGAAGTGCGGAAGAAGTGAAGCCGTATAATGATAAGGAGGCTAAGGGAAAACAGGTGGGCGAGATGTTTGATGCTATCGCCCCTTCCTACGACTTCATGAACAATATGATGACCGGAGGCCTCCATATACACTGGCGCAACAAGGCACTGAAGATGGCAGGCTCTCGGTTGCCTGATGGAGGACCTAAGATGGTGCTCGACGTGGCATGCGGCACGGGCGACGTATCGTTTCGACTCCATGAATTGTTTCCCAAGGCCCATATCACGGGCCTCGACCTCTCGCCAGGAATGCTAAAAATAGCGAAAATGAAACTCGCGGAAATGAATCTCGCGGCCCAGAAACACATCACCTTCCTCGAAGGTGATAGTCTCAAGATGCCTTTTCCAAATGAGACATTCGACATGGTCACTGTAGCATATGGAGTGAGGAATTTCGAGCGGCTTGAAGAGGGCTACCGCGAGATGTACCGCGTCATGAAGCCGGATGGAGTGATATGCGTGATCGAGTTGTCGGAGCCTTCCAACACACCGGTCAAAAGGATTTACCGGATGTATTCGCGTCATGTAATACCGGTCGTAGGACGGATGGTATCGCACGATACTCGCGCCTATAGCTATCTCCCTGAATCCATAGCCGCGTGCCCCCAGAGAGAGGATATGACGGAAATGATGGAGAGGGTCGGCTTTCGAGAGGCCAGATATCGATCGCTAACTTTTGGAGTCATAACGATTTATTCTGCAATAAAATAAGGGTCAAGAATCAAGAACCCTAACCTATAAACCAATAAACCTTAAGTTGAGCGAAGCGAAACTTAAATTCTATGAATAGAAAGGATTTTGAGATAATGGCTCCCGTTGGGAGCTGGGAATCGTTGGCGGCTGCGCTTCATGCAGGCGCCGATGCCGTTTATTTTGGTATTGAGGGACTCAATATGCGCTCGCGGTCGAGTGCTAACTTCACGGCCGATGATATGGACGAGATAGTGCGCCGTTGCACAGAGAAAGGTGTGAAGACTTATCTGACAGTCAACACGGTGATCTATGATGGCGACATGGAGCTTCTCCACAAGATAATCGACCGCGCCCATGCTGCGGGAATCTCGGCTATAATAGCATCTGATATGGCGGCAATCCTCTACGCCCGGCAAATAGGGCAGGAGGTGCACATTTCCACGCAAGTCAACGTCACCAATATCGAAGCGGTACGCTTCTATGCGCAGTTTGCCGACGTGATGGTGCTGGCGCGCGAGCTAAACCTGAATCAAGTGAAGGCTATCCACGAAGCAATTGAGAAGGAAGGACTCAAGGGACCCAACGGAGAGCCGGTGAGACTGGAGATGTTCTGCCACGGTGCACTCTGCATGGCTGTAAGCGGCAAGTGCTATCTCTCGCTGCATCAGATGAATTCAGCTGCCAATCGTGGGGCGTGCACGCAGATATGCCGAAGGTCGTACACAGTCACCGATAAGGAGACAGGAGACCAGCTTGAGGTAGACAATCAGTATATCATGAGTCCGAAAGACTTGAAGACGATACATTTCCTCAACAAAATGGTAGATTCAGGAGTGCGTGTCTTTAAGATAGAAGGACGCGCCCGTGGACCGGAATACGTCAAAGAAGTAGTAGAGTGCTATTCTGAAGCATTAGAAGCTATATGTTCCGGAGAGTTCAGCGATGAAAAACTCGAAGGTTGGGAGCAGAGACTGGCAAAAATATTCAACCGTGGCTACTGGGATGGCTACTACCTTGGTCAACGCCTTGGAGAATGGAGCGGAAAGTATGGCAGCAGTAGCACGCGGGTGAAGGAATACGTAGCTAAGGGTATCAGATACTACGACCGCCTCGGGGTAGGCGAATTCCAGATGGAAAGTGGAGTTCTGAAGCCTGGCGATGAAGTCGTCGTCACCGGCCCTACTACCGGAGCTCTCATCTTCAAGGTGGAGGAATTGCGGCTGACTACAGATCCTGTGGCTGAAGTTAAGAAGGGAGACCGTTTCTCCCTACCTGTGCCGGCTAAGATACGGGCTTCTGATCGGCTTTATCTTTGGAGGGAGAAGTGAGTCTTAAGTCTTAAGTCTTCAGAGTTAATAATACAATTCCCCATCGAGGAGAATTGTATTTTTTTTATCAGATGGAGTGGATAGAGTGAGAAGGCTGAGAGACAATTGAACTAAAAGATAAGTGGGGTGTTGTAGTAGTAATGATATTAAATTATAAACATAAAAATTGACTATGAAAAAAATCAATCAGCTCGCAGTAGGCGCTGCCCTTCTCTTCGGCGCTGCCGCTTTCTCCTCCTGCTCTGAGGAAAACAATGCAATGATCGGCACATGGACTTCTTCCGCTCCTGAAACAGTGGTTCCGACCATCGAAGGCTCTACATCAGCTACTGCTGTCACTACTTTCGAATTCAGCGAAGGTACGGAAAAGGGTAATGGTCCGGTCAAGATGACTACCGACTATACAGTGACAGCCCCCGACTCAGTGGGCAACGCTATCAACTATACTGTCAAGGCTTCAGTAGAAGGCAAGTGGACACGCGAAGAAAAGGGTGATGACGACTATTATCTCTCTTTTGACCAGAACACACTTGATGTGGCTGGTGTAGACGCTCCCGACGGACTCGGAGCAGTAACTGCCAACTTCCTCGGCAGCCTGGCTCAGTATTCAAAGATCGAAGATGTAGAAGTGACCAAAGATGGTTCTGTACTCAGCTTCGAGCTTGACAATCCTGACCGTAAGGTTAGCTTCACAAAGAAGTAAATAAATTGTCGGTAATACGATACAAAAAAGGTCCAATCAGTTGATTGGACCTTTTTCTATTTCTGTATGCTACTCCATGACTTATTTTTGCTTAAGGCAGATATAATTATGAATTATGCATTCTGCATTAGATTCGCTGTCCTTCCTTGCGGGAAGGAGGAATCAGCATGAAGATTGCTGAAGGTACCTCCGGAGTCAGACTCTTGCTGTCGATGCCGGTGCTTGGCAACAGCGAACGAGTCCAACTATATATAGGATTCAGAGACACCATCATATAGTAGCGGTCATCAGAGTCATCGGTAGCCTGGGGAACAGCCCATATCCATGAGCAATGGAATTTAAGGTCGCCTGAAGCGGCGGCCGGCACGGCAGTCTCCCTATCAGCAGGAAGATCAGCTACTACAAAATTCCATTTTACATTGCCTCCGTTGGTTTGGGTGGTTATATCCAATCCTGAATCAAGAGTTTCTGCTATGTTGTTCCAAGTCCATACTCCATTCTGAATAGGGGTTGGGGTAGATGATTCGAGTCCGTTTCCACCGGTGATCCATCCGTCGAAACTCCATTCAAAGCCTGTCTGCAAGGGAGACGAGGATTCAGTAGATTCAGGAGCGGGTCCACCTGCAAGCATATGCGTATCTGATATAATCAAGCCGTTGTCCTTCCTATTGTATAGATAGGTGGTCAGTCCGCAATCGGAGAGATAGAATCCGCATGACTCATAAAGCTTGCCACCCTGGGAATATTGCCAACGTCCATTGTAGAGATTGCCGTTGTGGATTGTCAGTTCAGCCTCTACGGCATAAAGGTCGCCCGTAAAGGAAGCATTGTCGGCAAAGGAATGAATTGGATATATATCACAGGCGAGTTCCGCTGTAGCTTGAAGCGATACATTTTCAGGCACGCCCCACCCGCTTCCATTTATCTGGTCCATCGGGATATCGATTGGAAAAACATGGTTAACTCGCTGCGGAGCAAATCGCTTCCTTATATCCTTGCTTCTGAAGTCAGGGCCTTTAAGATTGACCTTAAGTACATCATCAAGCCATCCGGTGAAAATCACCAACGGCACTTCATCTTCTTCTATTAGTTCTCCCTTATCCTTTTTCTGGAGGCTCATCGTGACTGCTTTGCGGTTGAAGCTCACCAGAGTGGCCCTATCTACAGCACCCGGGGCACCGGCATAGATCATTTCATTTGCAGCACACCAACCTTCCACAACTGACCCTACGGGATCCACAATTGTAATCACGATTCCCCGCTTATATGCATCTACCAGTTCCTCCTTATACGTATCAAGCTCATCGCAAGCCACTATCACATGCTTTGCCTTTGCCGGCTCTACAATATTGGTAAATGTCTTCGAAAGGAGTCCTGATATTGATCCTCCCGTGCCGAGAATCGCTGTAGGGTGTGTGCTTTCCGCTTTCTGAGCGGGTTTTGCGTTCCCTTCCTCCACGATAGTTATGTTTTCGATCGGAAGGTCTTTATCGTTTGAGCATCCGGAAAACATAAAGGATGCCCCCGTAATAACGGTCAAGAACAGTTTAAGATTAGAATCCATGCTTTTTACGCTATAAGTTTCTGTTGAATTAATACAACTTATCTGCCCTCCCATTATAAGACGGCATATCCTTATAGATAACGACCCAATACTCAATTTAGTTTTGAAAATATAACTTAAATTAGCCAATAGCATATCTTCAGATTTGCCTACATCAATGCAATGACATCTTCCGGATACATGACGTGCACTCCGAATCTATCCAAAGAATCTTCATCCAAAAGATGTTCTCGAAGGAAAAAATTTAACATTTATTATAATTTTTCAAAAAATCATTTTTCAAAAAATCATATGCAAAAATAATAAATAATATTTATATGCACAAAAAAGTGACTTAACTTTTCCACACTCGCACTGAAACATTAATTTGGATATTTAAGATAAAATATGTAACTTTACGGCTGAAGTAAAGTATAGGCCTTTTGAGACATAAAAGACAAGAATAATAACGAAACCTGAATCATAATGGAAGGAAATTCTGAAATCTATCGCAGACCATACTACACAATGAGATGGCTCGGACTCCAGACTCTATATGTACTAATAATAGCAGTGGTATTAGCCCTCATAGCAAGTGGAATCGATGGCTTTGCATCTTCACGCGTAGATAACGGCTTGCTACAGGGTCCACGCTATACCCTTCTGTCGCAATCCATAGCCTATTGTTTTGGAATTATTTCCATCACTTCTATCTCCCTTATGCTGGTGGAAGTAGCCTTCCGCAAATGTATCAATTATCTTCAGTATGCCCTCATATCAATGGCATTGACACTTTTTTATCTCCTACTGCTTGCACTTTCTGAAAAACTTACATTCGGTCTGGCATATGCAATAGTATGCCTGATGACAATAGGACTCATCTCTTGGTTTATAAAAGGAATCACAGGAAATATTAAGGCCGTAGGGTTGGCAGCCGGTATTCTTGCAGTGGAATATGCTTTGATGTTTATATTGATCATGTTAGGATCCATGGCTTTGCTTGTGGGAAGCCTCTCTTTGTTTGTCCTCATAGCTGTAGCTATGTACTTCACTCTGAAGTTGAAAGTTGAAAACGACGAACTGGTAATAAAATGACCATGAACAGCAGGCTGACACCTCCGCCTATTCCAATCAAGCGTGGAATATCTTTCGGGGTAAAACTGATAATACTTGGATTGCAGTGCGCACTCTTGATGATTGGAGCGTTGGCAATATGGATTTTAGCATATTCCCGCGACAATCGCAATAAAGATGTGGCAGATCAGATAGTCAAAGAATGGGGTGGCGAGGTAACTATCAAAGGGCCTATAGCTTCCGAAAATCCAGACAGTGCCTTAACATTATTTCCTTCAACTTTCAATTGTGAAACCAAGGTAGATACAAAATCTCTCCATCGGAATATCTTCGAAGCAGAGGTATTCAATGCACATGTGGTTATCTCTGGAACATACAATAAAGAAAAACTCGCAGCAAATTCCGACTCGATGTATGTTGAACTCAATCTGCCCACAGATCAGCTCGCAAAGCTATCTCCTTTGAAAATATGTGGAGAATCTGTTGAGTGGAATCGGGCCGCACATCGTCTGTATACTGAGGTTGATATATCTAAAATGCCCATCATAATGGAATTCTCAATAGACTTTGATATCCATGGGGCAGAATCCATCTTCATAAATCAAATAGGTGAGAAATCATTTGTCACTATTGATGGCGAAGCGCAGAATCCTTCTTTCAGTGGCAGTAGTCTTCCTAATGAAAGATTTTTCTCTGGGAAACAGTTTTCTGCCCAATGGTCTACAGACATGGCTACCTATGAGGGATCAAGATATGATGATTCGAGATCAGTAGGCACAATTTTCTTAGTTGGGGTTGACCGCTATCAGAAAGTCACGAGATCTCTAAAATACTCCTTCATGATAATCTTGCTCACATACGCAAGCGTTCTCTTTGCGGAGATTGTCATGAAGCGCAATATTCCTCCCTTCAATTACTTCTTGATAGGAGCTGCTCTCATAATATTTTATATATTGTTATTATCTTTTTCAGAGCATCTGAGATTTTGGATGGCTTATCTGATAGCGGCAGGTATGACTGTTGGGTTGGTAACAGGATACATGTGGAGAATGCTTGGATCAAGAAAGATAGCCATCGCCATCGGAACTATCTTAATTGGTATGTACGTAAGTTGCTACATACTCCTTACCCTTTCCACTTATTCTTTGCTTCTTGGAAGTCTCATCCTTTTCATTGCACTTGCCGGGATGATGTATGGCTCGCTCCAGCTCAAACGTTGAGATTCATGTGAATCAGTAGCAATTCAATGAATTATTACACCCAAAATATGTCTGCGCAAAATTTTCCAAATCAAGTGCATTATAGTAAATCTTCATTTTTGGAAAAGTGTATATTTTGCAGGTGTTTTTCATTGGAAAAGTGTAGATTTACAGGATGAAATTGATAGGAAAAGTGTAAATCAGGCTGTTTATGAAGATTGAAAAGGATATATATCAGCATTTTATATCCAAATCAGATAAAATACTGATGCTGACTGGTACAATGATGCTTTTTGGATGGGAAAGGGAGTCAGGAAACTGAAATCTTACTCTAATGTCAATGCTCTATGCGGCAGTTTGTAGCCATCGAGGGGCTTGCCGTTGAAGAGTGTACGCCCTTCGGTAGATGATTTCTCTATCGTGAAGATAGCGGCGGGGGAGGTATGGATCGTCACTTTGTCGAAGAGTGGGGATCCAAGCCAGTATTCAGGGAGACCGGGACATACGGGATAGAATCCCATAGCAGAGAAGACATACCATGTCGACATCTGTCCGGCATCGTCATTGCCTGACAGTCCACCTGGGATGTCCTTATATTCAGTGTCCATAATATGCTTTATCCACTTTGCTGCTTTATCAGGACGATCTACGGCATTATACAGGTACACTATCTGATGGCATGGCTCGTTGCCGTGCCAATATCGTTTCAGCTCAAAAAGAGAGTCGAGTTTAGCCTCCACTTTTTCTTTTCCTCCAAGTATCTCAATCAGACCTTCCGGATCATGAGGCACATACCAAGTATAGTGGCATGGCGCTCCCTCAGTGATGAAAGAATTAAACGTAAAGGGATTTATGCTGTCGGCCCATGTTCCGTCGGCATAGCGTCCGTTTGCATATCCAAGCTTCGGATCTATTACATTGCGGTAGTTTTGAGAGCGCTTTTCAAGAATCTCAGCATCCTCGACGTGACCCAATTGACGGGCCAGACGCGAAAGCGCAAAGTCGTCGAAAGCGTATTCAAGCGTACGTGAAGTCTGCTCCTTCTTATGGAAAGCATCCTCTACCCCGTCCTCCAGAGGCACATAGCCATATTTCAAATATGACTCCAGTGCACGGCGTCCTTTGCCATCTACATATTCCTGATGTGTTGCCGGAGATTCAAACGCATTTTTCCTAAGATATGAATATGCTTCTTCCATCGGGAAATCAGTCACACCTTTCGCTACAGCATCGGCTATCGTAGCCGAGCAATGATCCCCTATCATGGCAGCTGTATAGCTTCCCCAACATGGAAAAATCGGCATCCAACCACCCTGCCGAGCTTTCAAGACAAGCGAATACATCATGTCGGCGCTGCGCTTGGGGTCGAGAATGGTAATCAGCGGATGCTCTGCGCGATATGTATCCCACATCGAATAGTCATCATAATAGTCGCGCCCAGGTTCCATCTTCAATATTTCACCGGAACCAGCAAATGACACATAGCTTCCATCTACATCACTCACTACTCGCGGAAGCAATGAGGCGCGATATAAAGAGCCATAAAATTTACCCTTATCCTCATCAGAACCTCCCTCGACTTCTATCTTCCCGAGATGATCCTCCCAAATATCTGCTGTCTTAGCACGTACTGAATCGAAATTCCAACCCGGTATCTCGCTCTCAAGATTCATACGGGCGCCATCGAGCGAAGTGAAACTATTGCCTACCTTGAATGTCACCGGAACATCTTTCTTATGCTTAAATGAAATATATCCACCTATACCCGGGATACCTTCAGCCTTAGATGATCCTTCATATACATCATCTCCCTTATAAACACCGGAGGCCACTACGTCAAGCTCTTCCGGATAACTGACGACAAACCAACCGGAAAAACCGGCAGGTTCACCCCATCCCTGATAGATACGATGCACGGGATTACAGCCACGAATCTCACGCTTAATAGTGTCTATCTCGATCCAGCCGGCCCCTTCATCGGTATTGGGATTGACCACAAGATGTCCTATCCCGTCTGTATCATACGTGAAGCGGAAAATACCGGAACGGGAAAGTCCTGTCATCTCTGCCTTCAGCCCCTCATCGGGAAGCGTGACAGAGTAATAATCGGGTCGGGCTATCTCCGACTCCCTGTCAAGTCGCGTAGCGCGGGAAAGCGGAGAGGTACGCAGATTGCCACCCAAAGCAGAAAGAGATATACTTCCATAGTCTTGCGTACAGCCTCCTGATATCCAATGGCTCGCCCGGAAACCCTGCAGATCAGTGTCTGCATAGTAATATGGAGCAATACACTTTTCCTCAGTATCACGTGTCTGCGGGGTCCAGAGTGTCATACCATGTGGCACGCAGACGGCAGGCACAGTCTGTCCATGCTCTTCCGATCCTTTGCCGAAGAGTCCGGCCGTCATAGTGGTAGCCTCGGCAGTGCCGACGCGAGTGTCTACATATCCCAGCAGCGAAGCGGTAGCCAATAAAAGCGATATCATAGATGTCATCTTATAGATCTTATAAATCTTATAAAATAAAATTTCTTTATTTTCCGGTGAGGAGGGATTTCAGGTCATGGAGTACGGTCAAGGACTGCAAAGGGGTGAGATTATCAATATCGAGGGTAAGAATGCGGTCGCGTATCTGGCTCAGCAGAGGGTCATCGAGCTGGAAGAAGCTAAGCTGGTAGCCGTCGCGCTGACCGGCTATCTCACCCAGTTTCCCTTTTGCCACACTGTCCACTCCCTGATTGCCTTCATTGCGGGCTGCCGACTCGAGGCGCTCAAGTACCTGGTCGGCACGCTTCACAATGGATGGAGGCATACCGGCAAGTTTGGCTACATGGATACCGAAAGAATGTTCCGAACCACCTTTTACGAGCTTACGCAGAAACACCACCTTTCCCTTTATATCCTTTACCGACACACTCCAGTTGTGGATACGCTTGAATGACTTCTCCATCTCATTGAGTTCATGATAGTGAGTGGCGAATAGAGTTTTTGGAGTATATCGGCCATTTTCATGGATATGTTCTACTATTGACCAAGCGATGGATATGCCATCATAGGTAGAAGTGCCGCGTCCCAGTTCATCGAAGAGTATGAGAGAGCGACTGCTCATATTGTTGAGGATAGATGCGGCCTCGCTCATTTCCACCATGAATGTAGACTCTCCGGCGGCTAAATTATCGCTTGCCCCGACACGGGTGAAGATCTTATCTACTATCCCTATCTTGGCAGATTCTGCCGGCACAAAGGAACCCATCTGCGCCATGATCACGATAAGGGCAGTCTGGCGCAACAGTGCCGACTTACCGCTCATGTTGGGACCGGTGATCATCAGTATCTGATTTCGGTCACAATCGAGTCGTACAGTATTCGATATGTAAGGTTCCCCCGGCGGGAGTCGCTTCTCGATCACCGGATGACGCCCCTCTATAATCTCCAAAGCAGTGGATTCATCTACTATGGGACGCACATAACCATTGGCAGCCGCAGCATCGGCCATACTTAATATAAAGTCGATCTCTGCCGCGGCATTGGCACTCTTCTGCATAGGCGCGCAAGCCTGAGCGAGATGGTCAAGAAGTCGGGCGTAGATCTCCCCTTCTATCTGCGATATGCGGTCGGATGCAGTCAGTATCTTCTGCTCGAAATCCTTAAGTTCCTCAGTTATGTAGCGTTCGGCATTGACGAGGGTCTGTTTCCTTATCCACTCAGAGGGTACTTTATCCTTATGCGTATTGCGCACCTCTATGTAGTAGCCGAATACATTATTGTAGCTTATCTTAAGCGAAGTAATTCCCGTGCGCTCAATCTCGCGTGCGCAGATAGCGTCGAGTGCAGCACGTGCATTCTTATGCAGTCCCCGGTACTCATCAAGTTCCTTTGAGACTCCTTCAGCTATGGCACCACCTTTGTTGAAGACCGCCGGCGCATCAGGAGCTACAGTAGCTCTGATAAGACCTATATACTGCTCGAGAGGCTGCATCTCTTCCGCTATCCTTACCATCTCGGGAGAGTCGGAACCGGAGAGCGACTTCTTAAGCCGCATGCATCCCTCCATCGAAGTGGCGAGCGAGAGGAGATCTCGCGGTTGGGCTCGACGGTTGGAGGTCTTGCCTATCATTCGCTGCATATCGCCGATAGCCTGCAGGCAATTACGCGTATAGTCGCGACGATCGGTATCTCGGAAGAAGAAATCCACCATCGCGTGCCTTTCATTGATCTTCGCTACGTCAAGGAGTGGGAATGCCAGATTCGTTGCCAATAGACGGGCTCCCATAGGAGTCACGGTATGATTGAGCACACTGAACAGGGTAATACCTTTCGCACCAGAAGCCGAAGTAGTCAGCTCCAGATTGCGCAACGTAAAGGGATCCATGCGCAGGAATCGCTCGCTGTCGATGCGTGACAGCACTGTGATATGGGATGTATTTGTGTGGCCTGTGATGTCGAGATAGTAGAGAAGGCTTCCGGCGGCAATGAGTGCAAGCGGCATATCATCAAGACCAAATCCCTTCAGTGTTGCAGTCTGAAACTGCTTGAGAAGGCGTTCGCGTGCAGAATCTTCCGTATATACCCAATCCTCCATATCAAAGACAGGGCATTTCCAGGAGATTAGCTCGGAGCAAAGTTCACGCGTACCGTTCATGCGCAGAAGCTCCTTGGGAGCAAAAGCAGAAAGAAGTTTGTCGATCTCCGCTGGATCTGTCTCAGCAGCAAGGAATTCTCCCGTCGTTATATCGAGGAAGGCTATACCGGCTCTTACAGGTTTCCCCTTGCCTGTACGCTTGAAATGCACACCTGCGAGAAAATTCTTTTCCGTCCCTTCCATCGAGGCATCGTTGGTATTGACGCCCGGAGTGACAAGTTCAGTTATGCCACGCTTCACCAGTTTCTTGGTCAGCTTAGGATCTTCAAGCTGTTCGCAGATGGCGACACGTTTTCCAGCCCTTACGAGTTTCGGAAGGTAAGTGTCGAGGGCGTGATGAGGGAAGCCGGCGAGCTCCACCGACTGAGCCGAACCGTTGGCGCGTCGGGTAAGGGTGATGCCGAGGATAGAACTTGCCTCGATGGCATCGTCGGAGAAAGTCTCATAAAAGTCACCCACACGGAAAAGCAATATCGCATCGGGATGCTTCTTCTTCATCTCGAAATACTGCTTCATCAGAGGGGTTTCTACTATCTTGGCCATTTTTTCAGTCTTTAGTCTTCAGAGTAAACCGAGCCACCGGCTCGGACACCGAAACAAAACGGGACTTTTAAATATACTTACTGATATTTAATTCTAAATTCTCAATTCTATAGGGGAAAAAGGCGGAGCATCCATGTGGACATAGCCACATAAATGAGGAGGCCTACCACGTCGTTCATAATCTGGATGAAGGGGCCGGTAGCAAGTGCCGGATTGATCTTCATCTTCTCAAGGGTTAGAGGCACAAAGGTGCCAAAGACTGTTGCGAATATCACGACGCAGAAAAGCGAGGCAGCGACTGCAAATGAGACAGCATACATGTGGGGTTGCGTAAACAATACATACACCAGCACCACTCCACTAATTACAACAGCATTAAGGAGGGCTACCATCACCTCTCGCCCTATCTGTTTCCATGCGTCTTTAATTTCCAATCGACCGTTGGCCAGACCCTGCACCACAATTGCGGATGCCTGCACACCGACGTTACCACCTGTGCCTCCAATAAGTGGGATGAAGATAGCAAGCGCCGTGACAGCTGCTATCTGAGCCTCAAAACCGGTAAGGATAACTGAATTTATGATACCACCAATAATGCCTATGAGCAACCAAGGGATTCGAGCTTTGGTCTGAGCAAATACCGAGTCATCGACATCAACGTCGGAGGAGATACCTGAGGCCAACTGATAGTCGCGTTCGGATTGTTCGCGTACCTCGTCCATGATATCGTCGACAGTGATCTGTCCGGCAAGGCGCCCGATAGAGTCCACTACCGGCATGGCCACAAGGTCATATTTCTCGAAGTCAATGGCTACCTCGTCGATGGGAGTGTCAGTATGCACCTTCACAGGATCGGTCTGCATCACGTGCTTTATCTTCGACACCGACGGGTCAGTGATCATCTTCTTCAGGGGAAGGATACCCTTTAGGCGGTTGT
>CAYSMP010000081.1:0-16847 GCA_964432215.1 uncultured Sangeribacter sp. | reverse complement strand
ACGGAAGATTAATAAAAAGAATCTTCCCTTTAACTCTTCATTGTTATTTTTAGAATTCGTAAATAAGTTTAAACAACTTCAATATATAGTAAGTAGCTCGCAAAAATTAATGATATGTCACATCAATTTGACTGCCTTGTCGACACTACTGAAATGGCCAGGGAGATCGACTCGGTAAAAAAACATGTCAACGCTACCACTACCGCCGTAGTTGGTATGCAGGCTGCGGTGATCAAGGCGCAGGCCGATGGTGCCGACCATGTCTGTAAAAAAGTCAATCAAGGGTTCTATGCTTTGATTCACTCTCAGATATCTCAAAAGATGGCCTCGCTACAAAGCAAAGTCGACGCACATCTTCTTCAACTCAACCAACAGCGTAAGCAGCTCGTGGCTATACGCCAACGAATGGAACGCGACTATCAGATGTTGTCGGGAAGATATATTAAGATATTCAATTCTTTAAATAGGAATCTCCGGCAGCGTATCACTGAGGTGGACCGTCCAATTATAAACTTCGCCACTACAGAAGCCGATAAAGTCACCAACCGTGGTAACCAACTCATTTCTACAGTCCCGATAGGCCAATCTGAAACTATCAAGACATCTCAGACCGTCGTCTCTTCCAACCTTAAATACCGCGCAGCAAGGGCTATTGAATCTATCGAAAGCTTTATTGCCGACTCCAACAGGCTGAAAGCCATTACCGACCGCATCCTGCTCCACCGTTCCATTTCCAATAATGTGGAGACTGCAGTTGTCCCTGTATGTATCGCTGAAAGCAACATAGATGCCAACGGAAATATGCAGACCACAATCAATGTGTCGGAAATAGGCCTGAGCAAGGAGGCTCGCCAGACAATAGAGACTCGCGTCGCCACTTCATACCGCGACGGCTCAATGGTCTGGAAAAGGCCTGATGAAATTGACCCTGAGGTTGCCAACTATTTCCGGCAGATGGTAGTATCGTCAGACCTTCCCCAAAGACAACGAGACACCATACTCGCTATGTTTAGTCGGAATATTTTCGAAACGTTATAATAACCTCTTAATTCTCCTGCCATGAGTTATACACGACGTTTCTCCAGATCAATCACCATACGCTATTCAGGCTCAGTCTCATATCCGGCTTCTGAGCATGGTGGCACAGTTTCATATTCCGGAAGCGCAAGTGAAACTGTGCATTTCGATGTCACCGTAGACACTAACCCTTTCGATGAAGCAGTCGACGATATGAAGAATGGTGTCGATCGTCTCACCGGGTCAGTCGTCGCTGCTGAAACTGCCCAGCTTGCATCTATCGACAAGGCTTCACGCAAGATCGGAAGCACTATTGTGGCTGGCTTCTTCAAGACAGTTAAATCAGATATCTCCCAGCAGATAGCCCAGCTTAAAATACATTCGGAATCTCTCCTGCTGCAACTAAAAAAACTCGCAGAGCGCTGCCGGGAGAAGCAGAAGCAGATGGGCAATGACTATCACCGCATTGCTGACAGATACGTAAAGATATTCACCGACCTAAATAAGGAACTTGAAAATCGGATATACTCCATCGACGAGCCAATATTTCAAGCCTCACGTACACTTGATAGGATCGGGGCGTATGTCGGGAATGAAGATGCAGCTGCCACTGTGTCGGTGACGGCAGGCGAGAATTCACGTCTTCATTCAATGCTGTCCGTAAATATTGCCAAGAGGCAAGCCGCAGAAGCAATTGAAAAAGGGAAGCAGTATCTGGCAGTGCAGCATGCTGCCGACGAAGTGATCAGGAAATGCCTGCTCCCAATTGGTGAGTCTTCTCCCTTGACCACTCCCTACTGTGTCCTTGAGACTATCGGCGAACAAGGAATCCCCACACGCGAAATATTTATCTCTCCACTCCTTGAGAATATCCCGAGGGAAAAACTCTACGACGGAATTGACCGCTTGAGGTGGGAAGGCAACGTTTCTGCCGACGACCGACGCAATATCAACGACTATTTCAATCAGAAAGTTGCCCGCTTACATCAGCAATCAGACTCTCTCCATGACAAGCGAGTAGCCGATATGACTGCTCAGCTCTTCAATCTTTCCAATACTGCCGCACCCTGCAAATAACTTTTAAAACACTCACTACAATGAGCAATAAAAAAGAACTCAAGGAAATTAGGTTTGACTCCACTGAGATAATACTTCAAGACAATCTTGTGCGTGGGGCTATCCTTCCTCAAAAAATATCAGAACTCAACCGCAACGTCATACTCAACCGCAACGTCGAAGTGGAAGGTGCCATTTTCGGAAACACCATACAAGTTCGCGGAGGAGATGTGATCATACGTGGGGCCGTCTTCGCTCAGAAAGAGCTATACATATCTTCCGATGTCAAAGGAAATGTCTCTTTCATGAAAGCCGTAGGCTCAGCCGATACTGTCACTTCACGCGCTGCCGGATGCAGTCCCTTGTTCTGTTCTGACATCAACGGAAAATCTGTAGCTCTGCATAACGCCTACATAGCAGGAAGCATATATGCCGACGAGATCACACTCGACAACTGCGTAGTGATAGGTGGCATATTCGCAACTCAGGAAGCTACTCTCAACAATTGTATTGTCGGCACTTTCAACACTCCCCGTGTCAACCTTAAAGGCACTGTTCAGCTTCTGCTCCCCTCGGCATTCACTATAGAAAAGCCCAATATCATACCCGGCACACGCCTTTTCAATCTTGCTCTTGCCGATCTCGGAGCTCTCTTCCGCGGACTCCCGCAAGACCCATTGTCAGGCAGCATACCAATGAATCTGGAGACTGACGAAGTGAAATCCACTCTCGTGGAGGAAGGGCGCCAAAGGTCCTTGCGATCATTCACGGTAATCGGCAAGGTGTTGGCTGCCGATCTGATCGACACCGACCGCTTTCAGAATCACTTCCTACTGACGGCTGCATCTCTCGGACCTCAACTTCTAAAGACATATGATCTCGGCAACGATGCAGACGGACACCCGGCCAAACTCGAGCCCACTGCTATCCGCGACTTCATGTTCGATCTCCTGTCCGGTAAAAAGGAGCCCAAGGAAATCGACGGCAAATTCTCCCTCGATGAAATAGCCCACTGATATCCATCCCCTCCACCCTTTTCACACTACTTGAGGAAATACACAATAAGACGCGTATTTCCTTTTTAAGATTATCAATCCAAAATCCGTATTTATCAAAAAAAATAATACTAAATATGTGGTTTTTCGGAATATTATTTGTAATTTTACAGAATAGTTTAGTGTTAACCTACATTCTGAAGCCATGAAAAGGTTTTCTTTATTGAAATATCTGATTACCGCCATAGCCATATTCAACGTATGGGCACCCATCTATGCCCAGCGGGAAAAAACAACATTTATCTTTTCGACTGCACTGGCTCCATGAAGAGCAACGGTCTATGGCAACCGGCGCAAACCGCACTTGACGCTACCATAACCACGCAAGCCACTATTCCGGGTTCTCAGTTTCTCGTGATTCCCTTCGGCGATAATCCATACGAAGTCTTCAAGTTCTCTTCTTCCGGATATAAGGGGAAGAAAAAAGATATCACAAAAGCCTTCGATCAATACATCACTCAGGCTAAATACACCCATATCAGCGATGTTCTTAAAGAAGGGTTCCGCAGCGTGGATCCTAATATGGAAAACAAGGTGTATCTCCTCACCGACGGCATGCCAAATTCCGGAGATTCTCCCGAGAAAGTGGCCCAGACCATCACGGAGTGGTGTGCAAATCATCGCAATTGCCGCCTTTTCTACGTAGCCCTTACTGAGGGGGTCGTCAATCCTGTGATTCGTAAGGCTATAGATGCCTGCCCGGATGCCTTCATTGTGCAATGTCAGGGTAAGGTAATTCCTCAGATAGCCGATATCTCCTCAGATGTATACACCAGTCTTGGAGAACTCGGCCAGCCTCGTGAAATCATGTTCAGCCTTCCGGGAGAATATCCACTGACTGTATCCTCAGACGACTCACTTTTCAACGTGTCATTGGCAGGAAACAAAGCATCTGATGGAAAAATCCGGCTATATGTTTCTCCCAAAAACGGCTATGATGAGCAGTCGCTCCATAGAAGGTTGCAAGGAGTGGAGTATGAATTCCCAGTCACTGTGCAATGTTCGGATTCACGATTCTTCATAGCAAATCCCCAACTCAATGTCCACGTATCTGATGGCATCCCGTCACGCCTGACCTTGGCTCAAGGTCAAGATGAGATTGAGGCCGAAGGGGCCAAATGGCACGATGCCTTTCTCTGGAGCGGGGCAGCCCCTGAGAGCCAAGTAGAATGGAATCTAAGCCCTGTTTTCGACAATCAGCTTGATAAAAGTGCCCTCAAGTTGAAATTTAAGGGAGAGAATTCCGATTTTCAGGCATGGTTCAATGGCACATCAATTGCGGATGGCGACATCATAAAGATATCTCCCGGCGAGCCAGCCATACTTAAAGTGGAATTCGCCCACAATGCCTCTACCGGCAAAAGGTATTTCCACCTCCTCCCCGACACTCATACAGGAATAGACATGATCAATGGAATACCGATTGGCCAATATGAAGGCACCTCGCTGCGCACTCGCTACAGTGTAGGCTGGAATCCTCTCAAGACCCTCCTTTTCTGGGTAGGCATCATATTGGCAGCCCTTCTCATCCTTTGGCTTATCGTACTTAAACGCATATTCTTCCCCGCCATAAAGGTGGGCAAGGTGGAGTTGGTCGGTCCCGGATCATACTATGCTTCTAAAAAAATAAAGGGAGCCCGCAAGGTGGTCTTCACCTCAAGAAAGAGGTCACAGTCTGTGCTTTCCCGTATCTTAACCGGAGAAGTTAGATATGTCAAAGCCGATCATTTCTCTCCCGAGCTGGAGATCAATCCTGCCGGAGGCAAAAAGAGAGTGCGCGTCAGCGGCTCTTCTAAAGGCACCCGCGGATGGGAGATATACCCCACATCCATTTTCAGCCAATATGACAAAGGCACTGCTGAAAACATTGCTACCGGAGATAAAATGGAAATGGACTTCAGCTGAGTAACTATCAACAGTAAAAACTAAATATCACAACACTGCAATATGGCAAAACTAAGAAGAACGCTTCTCATCGGACTTGGAGGTACAGGAGTAAAAGCTATACTCAACGCCAAGAAAATGTTTTATGAAAACTATGGCCAGATACCCCCGATGATCGGGTTTATCGGTATTGATACCGACAAGCCGGGACTCGTAAACGCGTTCGTCACAGCTAACGACGGAACGAAAATCACCCTCCGCGCTTCAGAGCAACTATGCATTTCAGTCGACACTCCGACCCTCATCTATGCCAACAATAAGGAGCGTAAGCTCTTCGACTGGCTTCCGGAAGGAAATGTGATGGGCCTCACCGCTCTTTCTATCGGAGCCGGACAAATGCGCAGCAACGGACGTTTTGCCATTACTGTCAATGAATACAGCGTGCAGCAGTTTATCAACAACAAGATAACTGAAGTCAACAACGCTGCAATAATCGACAATTCCGACTATGATCTTCTCGGCACCGATACAGAAGTGCATATGGTGTTCTCCCTGGGTGGTGGCACGGGAAGCGGAATTTTCCTCAACACTGCATATCTGATCAAGAGAATGTTTCCGAATATCAAGATCTCAGGATATGCTGTCTTGTCAGATGTTTTCCGTACGATGGTCACAGGAGCGATGTCGGCAAGAGTCAAGCCAAACGGGAAGGGCGCCATCATCGATCTTGACTATCTCGCACATCTCACTCCGGACTCAACACCGGTTGAGATCAAATGGTTTCACACCGTCGATAAGGTCAATAGCCGGGCATTTGACGCCCTTTACTTCGTAGATAACTGCAACGAGAACAATGATATGTTCGACCATGTGGATCCCCTGTGTCAAATGATAGCGCTCGCCATTGTCACCTCAGTCGGAGAGTTGGGTGTGGCTCTCGACTCGGTCAGCGACAACGTCAGCAAACTTATTGCCGACGGCACAATGGATATCAAAAACAAGAAAGCATGGGTAGCTGGCTTTGGTTGCGCCGAGATAGTGTTCGACGGAAGTAGACTTGCAAAGATATATGAGAAAAAAGCAGTGGTGCAGTTGATCAATAAAATGCTGAATGGAGGATGCGACGACCCCTCCATTATTGCCAATAATTGGTTTGACAACACTAAGATTCGTGAAAACTTAGGCAAAGACGACGTAATCGATTATTTTATGTCGCCCCGTCCTGCCCACACTTTCACCGACCTTGACAGCCCTGACAATCCGCTGCCTGAATGCGAGCACTACATCGCCAATCGAGCTCTTATACCGCAGACTAAACTTGACGAGAAGCTTGAAGCACTGGAGGCAAGAGTCGATGAGTCTCTGACACGCCTTATGAAGGAGCAAGCCGACCGCGAATGCGGCATATTCCTATGCCAGCAGATTCTCCTTGCCATCCTACGCCAGGTGGAACTGTGCGATAGCGAGATGAAGGCGGAAAAAGAAGACCTTGAAGAGCAACTCCCTCGCCTGGAATCGTCACTCAAGACCGCCTGCAAGGAACTTGAGAAATGCATGGGCACTCTTTTCAAGCGCAATCGGAAAGACTACGAGGCCGAGGTGGTAGCGCAGACTATGAAAATTGCAGTATGCCGCCGCGAGATAGTACGTCGGGCAATGGCTCGACGGTTCTATAGCTGGCTCAAGGAGCGTGTCAACCAATCGATTGACCGTGTAGAGGTGATAATGGGTAATTTGCAGAATGTTCGCACTGAATGCTCAAATGAGATCCAGAAGATGCAGCGTGCCGATGTAGGAGCTAATTTCTTCCAGTTCGACCTATCTTCCGACTATGCCTCCAAAGTGGAGTGTCCGCTGTCTGATATCGTATTCAATGATTTCTCCAAGGCTATGCAGAGTGAGGGAGGAGTGGCATCGCTCGCAGGCATGACTTCAAAGCAGACCGGCGAGGTGCTGATGCGCTTCATCCGTACGCTTCCAAAAGTGGTCACTTATGAAGCCATGACTGTCGACGACGCTATCGACGAGCTCAGTGATGGGGAACTGAAGAAATTGATTGGCAACGCAGTAAAGAAGTCTCTGCCGCTATTGTCCTACACATTCCGTGGCTTTGACGCCGATCTCAAGGAGAGGCCCGTAGAGTGCTATTATGTAGGCATAGCCGACAAAAACCGCTCTCGACTCACTAAAGACAATCTTTTCCAGAATCTCGTGCCCGGAGCCAAGGATATCCAATTCTCCGAAGTCGGACTCTCCAACCGCATCATTATCTTCCGCCAGCTCGGAGTGGTGCCGGCATTTACCGTCAAGGCTCTCGACAACTACAAGACAGACTATGACAAATGGGAGGCCGCGCATCCCAATGGTTCTCACTGGGACGCAACCCTTTGCCAACGCATGGCAAAGGAGCGCTACGATCTTTTCCCGAAAGATGAAGTGTCAGAGACACGCTTGCTTGAGACATGGATCAACGCCATTGTCTACGACCTTATCAAGTTTGATGCCGCTACAGGCCAGTATCAGATCAAGAGCCGTGGCATGGGGGGCAAGGCATTGAGAGGATGGCTCGTCAATATGGGTGCCACCCGCCATGAGGCATTCCATTATCTCGAAGACAATATGGATATCCTCGACAACGAAATACGCCAGGCCATACGCGACCTTGACCAGCCGGGTCCGGATAATCCAATCCGGATGCTCTCGAAGAAAGCTGTCGATGCTTGCAAAGACAATAAATACCTGGAAGAAGTGTCGAAATGCCCAATTTCCATGGAGAATATCGTGCATTATCCTGCCGAGATGGATCTTATCGAAAAGGAAATAGAATATATCCTCGACAATATTGCTGAGTAAATGGGTGCATGCGTAACACTCTGGACATCATCTTCCACAAGGCTTGCTGAGCCCCTTGTGGCGCAGGCCGTCAGGCATTCATGTGGAGTTTCAGCCCCCTACGATTCCATGTCGGTCGCCGGCAATGACAGTGCCGAAATCGCCGGTAGAATCAGCGATGCGTTCAGCCGTCTCGTCACCATGACGATGACCGACTGCTCGCTCCACATATTGGCAGTCATCCCATTCTATGAAGAGGGGGCTGACCGCCAGGTGGAGCAGCTTGCAGAAGCTTGCGGCATGGTGACCCATAGGATTACCCTTCATGTCTTAGGGCTATGTGGTGGGATAGAGAAAATCTTTGAAAGCCATCCTGCATCGACGGCCGAGTCTGAAAAAAGATACGGAGAGGCACAGAAAAAGATATCTGAATTGTGCAGCACGGCTCCATACACGCTTTCTTATTCGCTTATCGATGACTTTGCATCCAACGGGGCTCCAATCGGATTCACTCTGCAGAGCCTTTCGCGCTATATTGCCCTTATCCAGACAGCACTTCTGCAGGATTACTACGCCATCCTTTCCCCGGCTCTTGTGACGGCACACCCCGGAGTCAATCTTACTATGGGTGCGTCTTCCTTGGCTTTTGACCGCGATGCCACAGCAGGACGGTTGTTGGGTCATGGATTCCTGGCAGCCCTCGACAATGTGGGTATCAACCGCACTATGGTCGATCTGCAGGCTGCCACCCATAGGGCAGAATCTATTCTTGCCGGAATCTCCCGGCGGTATTCCGACCTTTTTGAGCAGGAGATCCGACCCCTCTATCGGGATAAGGGGATAGATGAAGGAAAGGTCGTTGCAGAGGCTTCAAAGATACTCGATACTGACCTTGCGGCACTTAAAAAAGAGATTCTCGACATCCTTGAAGATCCTTCCCTCTCCCTTCCCGAGAAGGAAGCGGTGCTTGCTATGATTCTTGGGCGCGACAACGAAGGACTCAGCGGTATGCAATATGAGCATGAAGGGATGCTCATCGATGATGCGTGCTCTCAGCCGATCGACCTCTATGTGGATGCCTTCAATAATTATTGCCGGGATTCAAAGTTGCTCCCGACGTGTGGGGATGTTGCCATAAATCCACTCCCCCACATTAAGGAACTGAAGCAGGAAATACTCAACACTACCGCTTTCATCCGCGACAAGACGGCGGAACTTCATCGCCTCCTTGAGTCGAAGGAACTCCGCGAGGAGGCTGGGCAGATCCGCAGGCAATGGCATCGTCCGGAAGGGAATTTTAAGGATATCGAATACAAAGAGCAACCCCTTGACGATAAGTACGAACCCTCACCCGGCCTCGTAATAAGGGACACGGTAGACCTCCGCGAATACTTCCCCCCTATCAGGAATCAGCAAAGCCTTGGATCATGCTCCTCTTTTGCCACCGGGGCCCTCTATGAGGCTATGATGCGACGCAATGGAGTGGAGGGCGACAATGTCATGAGCCCGGCTTTCATGTTCTATCATTCCAATGTGGTCAACGGACGTCCCAACGGAGGCAGCAACTTCTTTGAACAGCTGGAAGTGCTCGGCAAGCATGGCGTATGCTATGAAGAACTTTTTCCGTATACCCCCGACACTTCCCGCTGGAATCCCTCAGCTGAAGCCATAGAGGATGCCAAGAGCCATCGTGCGCTTGCCGCAAAGCAGATTCCTCTCATCGGAGGCTCGGATAAGGCAAAGGCTCTAAGGCGCAACCACGAGCTCCTTACGAGTGCCCTTTCCGAAGGGTATCCCGTCGGCATATCCCTGAAAGTGTATGATAATCTTGGGAAGGATGGTGCTTTCATCCTTCATCCCGAAGATGCTCCCGATGCTAAGGAAGATGGCTGGCACGCCATGGTGCTCGCCGGATATTCGGAAGAAAACGGATTCTACATTGTGCGCAACTCCTGGGGAGAATATTTTGGCGACAAAGGCTACTGCTATATTCCTTCTGCATATATCGATGATCCCGATTATCTCAACTTTGCCTGTATCATTACTGAGATCACAGACAGTGCCGACGGGAAAAGAGAAATTCCCACTGTGCTTGCAAATTTTGGAGCCACCGAGACAGAGATCCGCGTGGCAGCCATAAGGAATGCAATAGCCAAGATGCGTATAGAGCTCAAGAATAGCCAAAAACTTTACGCTGAGTTTTATAAATATTATCAGCAATTGCTCCTTCAACTGACCATGCCAAGGGTGCAGACCGAGATACGCCGACGCGCTGAAGAGGCGCAAGGTCTCACCTATAAGGATGCCGAGGCAAAGAAACGCGAGTTGGAAAATAGTTTTGTCGCCAATCTTTCCGACTATCGCACTGCGCTACAGTATTTGATAGCGTGTCCGTTTATCGTAGCCCTGGCGCTTGGAGTTACTTGGTATATGGATGGACCTGCATGGATAGGCATAGCAGCCGTGGCAGCCGCCAGTCTCGGAGTGCTGACACTCCTTGGCTATAAGTGGTGGGTGCGCATGAAGCGGAGAAGGCTGCAAGAGACAGCGGAAGATATGGCTGTGAATTCACGCCATCAGGCTGCCCGGCTGCTTGAGATGCAGATAAAATTTCATGTAGCCGGGATGTGGATCAATCGCTTCCACAAGATGTCGCTTGAAATAGGCACTGTCTACGATCGCCTTGTAAGCTTCAACGACACTCTGCGAGGCTGGCAGAGAGATTATGAGAGAGAACTTGGCGAGGCCGATCGGCCGGAGGGTCAAATGTTTCGCACTATCGATACCTCCCCGCTTCTCGAAGGCTTCTTTGAAGCCAACAAGGAGAGCATAGTCAAAGGTATCGACCTAATGAAAGTCTTTAATGACTACACTGCCGACATTCAGCAACTCGAAAAATCGCACGAGCAACTGCGGGGTCTCGTGTTGTCATCGGTCAACTCCCTAATGTCAGATTTCAACATGGTCAATTTCCTCTTAGGCGACACTTATCCATATGTGCCTCCAGTAGTATTGCATGAAGAAATTGGCGCACTTTTAGCTGTAGGGCAACCATCATTCCGCAATCGAGTGATGAATGCCACCACTCCGATGCGCATATTGATGGCAAAAGTAGATAGCAACAGAGTCTCTCAATGGGAGGCGGCAGTAGTGCCCTGTTTCCCGATGCGTCCCGTGCAGTTGCCGCTCTCCGACCCCACCGCCATGATTCTCCTGACGCTCCAACCATGCGAAGCAAGTCAAAGAAAGGAATAACGCCGGAAGCGCGCAAAATGGAAGCGCACCTGCTTTGATCCGTCTGGCAATGTCGTGACGTCTCGCTCCGTACATGAGGCGATGCATGGGATTCCATTCTTAAGAAGCATTGAGATCAGGGAGAAGCAAAAAGTCTGTTCTCCCATGATATGCACTGTAATGTCGCCGTCGAGATCCATTATCTCGGCGGCATATTTTTTAGCATGTGCCTCTACCTGCTCAGAGTCCCAATCAGCAGGAATCGGAGGGAAAGGGATATCGCGGCATTCACCATACATGGCCGCGGCTCTCTGCTGCTCCTCCCCCCACTGGGAGAAGGGATGGTTTGATAGATTGATCAGCATAGCATTTAATTTATCTTATACCATTCGGTATATATTGCACTCCGCGTGTCCGTATCAATATCCTCCCCTTTGAAATGTATCCATCTGACAGCGTCTATAAGAGCTTCAAGACTCCTTACCGAGCTACGCTTCACTACAAAGTCTTCTCCTCTTATGTTGAGCTTAATAAGATTGGAAGCGTCTTCTGAATATTTCTTATATTCAGGATCTTCCAGCAAAACCTCCATCGGATCTTCTCCATAAAATGCCTCAAGCACCGGAGTGCGGTGGAAGTTTTTGCCCTCATAAAAATGCCGGCTGACAAGATTGGTAAGGTCCTGAATATTATTGTGGGTCTGACTTATCCTGATTTTTCCTATTCCTTTGATATCAAGTACTTGATGACTGAAAAATCTGAAGGCAGCGGCGACAATGGCAAGATTGGCTATATACCCAAGTCCTGCTTCTAAAGCAAGGAAAGCTTCCCAAGTAGCGACATCTGGGAAAAGATAATTAATGAAAAAACAAACCAAAACGCCTGCCATTCCAAACAAGACCGTCCATCCAAGAATATTGTTAATTCTCATAATTAATTAGTTTAATATTATACTGTTAATTAACTGTTCAAATTATTTGCATACTATCACAAAGGCATTATCAATTGAATATCTGCGACAAAAAATTATGAATTATGCATTATGATTTGCTTTAGCTTGAGCGTAACTAATTACGCATCGCCACCTACTGTTTTCAGACATTTTTTCCAATTTTCAAGGAATTCCTCCCTATATTCATCATAGCTGCCGACGCTGTCGCCATCTGAAGCTGCATGGTTCAGATGGTTGCGTCTTTCCGTTATGGCTTTGTAAGGCACCGTAAGGTCATACACCATCCTATGAGCCTGCAGCAACCGGGTGGCAGCATTGGAATTCTTCCATCGGCTCCCTTTGAAGCCGATCCTCCCCCCGCTGATTGATTTATACGTGCCTAAGACGCTTCCCAATGCCTCCCGGATCTTGTAGGTCCTGTTTTGAGGATTTTTTGAAAGATCTCCGTTGATGTCAAGTTCTCTGATGAAGTCGTTTTCAAGTCCGGCATTCTTCATCACTTCGTATACCCTTGAGATCAGATATTCCTTTGCCATAGTATAGGCCTGCTGTATCATTCTGTGGTCTATTGCCCAGCTTATTGCAGCCTCGACATTACGGAAGGTGTCGTCAGCCTCAAATCCATAATCTGCAAGCTGGCGTGAGATTTCAAGAAGCAAAGAGCGTTGGGCATCGTTGGTAAATGGGCTTTCGCAAAATTTGCTTATACTCTCAGTAATGGTCTGCATATACTCCCCTTCGCGTATATCTTCTATCCGGCTTGTCTGGATGAAGAAATCAAGATCATCCAAGGCTACCGATATATCCTCGACAGCATTGTCAAGATCACTGATTCCGGTATCATAGAGGATGTCGGAAAGTGAACTGAGGTTGCCGAAATCCCTGAAATTGGATGCGGCGGTATTGATCTCCTGCAGACGCACTATGTTGGTGAGATCTACGATCGGCACCGTAAGTTGCTCCTGCTCTTCCGGAGGTAGACTCTTTATCTTGTAAAGCGGCCCTAAAGTCTCGAATGCACCGTAGTAGACTCCCCTGACATTCGTATGCTTCAAGAATCGAGAATAATTGAAGAGTACAGTTGCAAACATCGGGATAGTGCGGAAAGCATGCGTGACATCGAAATATATTTCATCTTCCGGCTTCAGTTTATCGAAGACGCACTTGAATATCTCCCACATCTCCTGCTCGCTGAATCCCACCGGTATCATATAGCTGTCACGCTCCAGCGAGTTATCAGGTTCGGGATTAATGCAGCATTTCAAACCCGGCAATTTCTCCAACACAGATTTAAGTCCCGGGATGCCGTTTCTATCTTTCCAGTTAGCTTCATTTGATTCACTCGTACGGAATATCATGATGCAGTCATCCGGTGTCCACTTGTCTTTGCATATACGCGAAGCAAGAGCCTCCTGAATAAACTTCGTACGGTGAGGCGTAGTCTTTTTCTTCCTCTCCCCCCAAGTATAGTAGACTGGAAAGTAGTCATTCGTTCCAAGGAATGATATCAATACCTTTCGTGCCATAAACTCTCTTATATTTTTGAAATTAGTCCGGGATACCACAAAATCCAGACGGCATAATCTGTGGAAAAAATAATTACGCAAATGTACAGAAAAAACTCATACCAACCAAAAATTCTCCCATTAATCTACCCCCATCATCGCCAATTTATCATTGCCTCATCTCCTTGTTCTAATGGAATGCGTGGCGGCGTCGGCGACAGCACCTATACTTATCTGACCCAAACGTCTTAATCCTTGTTCTAATGGAATGCGTGGCGGCTTTAGAACGATAGAGGCTTCAATCTCAGACCTTGCGTCTTAATCCTTGTTCTAATGGAATGCGTGGCGGCAGTGTAAACGTCACCAAAGAGGGTCCCACAAAATTCGTCTTAATCCTTGTTCTAATGGAATGCGTGGCGGCAGAAGGACCCTCTAAGTTTGAGAAACTCATTCAGGAGTCTTAATCCTTGTTCTAATGGAATGCGTGGCGGCCGCCTGATTTTCAACGCTATAATAATTGGGGTATCGAAAGAAGGCTTTCCTTAATGTCCATGGACATCAGCGAATTGAGCCCTTCCTTCAAAAAACTTCGCAAATGTACTAAAAATTTTTGTTCAAACCAAAGAAATTTCTATGTTTTTGATTTTAAATTAATGAGCTTTCTGCCGTCCAAGTCATCGCATTAAATCCCCCCTTCCAACTATTAGATTAATCGGTTCTTCTTCAAATTAGTTGAAAAATCTCGCGCAGAGGAGCAAAGGGTTCGCTAAGTGATTTCCTTTTCATAGATATAGCAGTCAAATTATGGTAAGGCAGCAAAGGGCCAGAGATGCTCTCGCTTGCGCTCGCGGCCGATAGGGGCAGTCATTTGATATCTACCAGCCAACCAATACCCGACAACCGCTAATATGCAATGCGGAGCGAAGCGAACGAGCCTCCGCGCACTTTGCTGTCTTATCCAACAATGATAAAAAAGATTAGAATAACATTGCGAGCCCTCTGCTCCTCTGCGAGAGATAAATGCTGCGGGAAACTTTTTTATGGAGCTCAGATGTAGGATAGCAGAACCGGCTTCGCTTCTCTGGCCTTGGCTACGCTACATTCAACTAAATTGAAGAAGAACCGATTAATCCTGATTTCTTCCCGATTATTCCAGATTAATCCAGCCTCCCTGTAGCCCTTATCCCGAGATTAATCCCGTTTAATCCTGATTTATCCCGATTTATCCCGAATCATAATGACCGAACCCCATCACACCGAGGATAGTCACTGCAACCCCAGAATTCTCTCCCCTGTTTCTCCCCTTTCTTCTGCATCCTCTTTATCATGGGCTTTCCACACTTCGGGCATGACGGAGCCCCAGCTGTCATAGCTTGGGCTTTTCGTGCCTCAAGTCGTTCAGCAGTCATATTTTCAGTAAAACCTCCGACTTGCCGAAAACCGCCTAACTGCTTCTTTATTTGGGAGTGCAACATCCTGTTCACTCTATAACATAGCAATAGCAGCGCATTAGCAGCAATCACACCATCTTCACTCTTAAGCCACGGATCAAACTTTCTTTTCTGCGCAAGGATATGTCGGCCAGCATCATTGAGATAACTGTTGGTGTACTGTGGTTCATCGAGCCTCATCTGCCATATTGCCTCTCGATTTGGATTTCCAATTGGCCAAATCTCAGCTCCTCGATGAAGTATGAAATTGAATAAATCTCCCTGCAATTCGTCAAAACTGGCTCGAGTCACATCCAGCAACCTCATTTCAGTCTCAATAGAAGTGGAATGTCGAGCCGATCCTTCCGCAATATTGGCAACCCCACAACGGGCAGCCATCGCCATCTGGTCATAGAGACGGTGACCGGGATCAATTCTATAATCCAAAAATTTCTCGCAAAAATCTTGAGTCCCCAATTGAATGATATTCCCGAGTATCCACGAATTCAACCAATAATAAGACTGCGAAAACTGAATATTTACTCCCATCTCGTCAAGCCATTAAATAATTACACTTAGTCATTTCCTCATCCCCATCAGCCTCCACCCGATCCCGAGCTTAATCTCAATTAATCCCGCTAAATCGAGATTAATCCAGCACCCCTTCCAGCCAATCACTCCCAGAGATTAATCCGGGTTATCCCGATTACACCCCCCTTCCACCTGCAAATTTAATCAAAATATCAACAAATCCCATCCATTCTTCGCAAAAAACCACCATAGCCCTTGCCTTCAACAAAAAATTTCACTACATTTGCAACGTATTTCGGAGAGACAAGCCAATTTGCTGATCTCCATAGACATTCCAGATTAGCTCCTGAATGCTCCGAAATCATTATAGCGTTGAAAATCAGGCAGCCGCCTCAAATTCCATTAGAACAAGGATTAAGACGACTTGAAGTCGATGCCGTGATCTCCGTACTCTGCTGACATGCATTCCATTAGAACAAGGATTAAGACTTTAGCTCAAAGCTTGCATTGTCGCTGAGCATAGCCGCCACGCATTCCATTAGAACAAGGATTAAGAGAGAGGAGGCTGGGAAGCCTCCATTCCATAATTATGCCCCGCTCAAAGGATTAAGACTTTCGAGGGAATAATATATGCATTCAGTACCATGGAATGCGTAAAGACATGCTTCTTTCCTAACTTAGTTGAAAAGTTGATGGTGTCAGAAATCCGCGATAGCCAGCCAAACGTAGCTCACCTCCGTATGCGCAAGTCCGATTCCGGAAGCCGCATCTATTCCAAAAGCACTGAAAAATTAAAAATCCGCGCCAATCCGCCCCCATCAGCGAAGAAAGCAGCAAAGCGTCGCGATCCGCGTTGCCCACCCATCATAAAATATCCCTACTTCAACTAAATTGAAGAAGAACCCATTCCATTATAACAAGTATTAAGACAGTGCGCAGAAGCATTTATTTCCTTCCCGGTTTTGCCGCCACGCATCCCATTAAAATTAGAACAGGACAGGTGAAATGAAGAATGATCAATTAAGACGGCTGATGCCTGGTAGCAAACCATTCCCTTTTCTATCAGTGTCAACCTCATTCATGCAATGCGGAGCGTAGCGAGCGAGCCTCCGCGCACTTTGCTTTCTGAGGTAGTAAAAAATAAAATATCACGTAGCGTATAAACCCAGCGAGCCCTTTGCTCCTTTGCGTGATATCTTTTTGCAGTTTGGATTACAAAACCCGGATTTTCGAAAATACCCGGAATCGCAGTTTTTAGAAAATCATTTGCGAAAAATGATTATGCTAAGAATCATCCACGGCTCTTTCATTTAAATTTACAAAACGACACATAATACCCTTACCCGGTTCG
>CAYSMP010000080.1:0-16927 GCA_964432215.1 uncultured Sangeribacter sp. | reverse complement strand
CGGTCAATATTGAATCGGAAATGAAAAGCGCCTACATCGACTATTCGATGTCGGTCATCGTTTCGCGCGCCCTTCCCGATGTCCGAGATGGGTTCAAACCCGTGCATCGACGTGTGCTTTATGGCATGGGCGAGGTAGGCAACTATTTCTCAGGCGACACCAAGAAGTCTGCCCGCATCGTGGGCGACGTCATGGGTCACTATCACCCCCACGGAGACTCCTCCATCTACAATACGATGGTGCGTCTCGCCCAAGATTGGTCGCTACGCTACCCGCTCGTTTTCGGACAGGGCAACTTCGGCTCCATCGACGGAGACTCCCCGGCAGCCATGCGATATACGGAAGTAAAGCTTTCCCGTATGGGCGAAGAAATGCTCCGCGATCTTGATTCCGACACCGTGGATTTCGTCCCTAACTTCGATAATACCACAAAGGAACCAACAGTGCTTCCGACACGTATCCCCAATCTCCTCGTCAACGGTGCTGCAGGTATTGCCGTCGGCATGGCCACCAACATGCCCCCCCACAACTTGACCGAAGCGCTCAACGCCTCTCTTGCACTTATCGATAATCCAGATATCGACGTCGAAGGCTTGATGCAATATGTGACCGCTCCTGATTTCCCTACCGGTGGAGAAATATTTGGACTCCAAGGGGTAAAGGATGCATATGAGACAGGTCACGGACGAATCATACTCCGCGCAAAGGCTGAAATTGAGTCAAACGGCACTCACGACCAGATCATCATAAGCGAAATACCTTATGGCGTTCTGAAAAAAGACATAGTGACCAGCATCGCCGACTTAGTGGAAGAAAAGAAAATTGACGGCATCTCAGACATCACTGACACTTCGGCTCGAGGTAAGATCCATATTGCCGTCGATATCAAGCGCGACGCCAATGCAAAGGTTGTGCTCAACAAGCTTTATAAGATGACACAGTTGCAGACGAGCTTCAGTGTCAACAACGTAGCTCTCGTCAACGGACGCCCACGCACCCTAAACCTGAAGGAAATACTCCAATATTTTGTAGAGCATCGTCACGAAGTAGTGATACGCCGCACAAAATTCCTTCTCCGCAAAGCAGAGGAACGCGCACATATCCTAAAGGGCCTGATGATAGCTTGCGACAACATCGACGAAGTGATAAAGATAATTCGCCATTCCCGCACTACAGAAGAGGCCCGTGAGCAATTAAGCCAAAAATTTGAACTTGATGAGGTGCAGACACGCGCCATCGTGGAGATGCGTCTTCGCCAGCTCACAGGACTTGAACTCGACAAACTGCATGCTGAGTATGACGAACTGATGAAGCAGATCAATTTCTACAATCAGATATTGACTGACGACACTGTCTGCCGCGACGTAATGAAACAAGAATTGATCGAAATTCGCGATAAATTCGGCGATGAGCGGCGCACCAAGATAAGCAAGTACTCCCCCGATCTCAATGCTGAGGATTTCTATCCCGACGACGAGATGATCATCACAATATCCCATCTCGGATATATCAAGCGCACTCCACTGACAGAATTCCGCGCTCAAAACCGTGGCGGAGTCGGAGCAAAAGGGAGCAGCACACGTGATCAGGATTTTATCGAGCATATATATCCTGCTACCAACCATAACTCCATGCTTTTCTTTACAAACAAAGGTAGGTGCTATTGGCTGAAGGTGTATGAAATTCCTGAGTTTGCGAAGAATTCCAAAGGACGTGCCATACAGAACCTTCTCAACATAGATGCTGACGATGCAGTGAACGCCTTCATCTGTATCAAAAACTTGAACGACGAGAAGTTTGTCAATACCCACAACCTTCTCTTTGCCACCCGCAATGGCGTAGTGAAAAAGACACCACTTGAGGCCTACAGCCGCCCGCGTGCCAACGGTGTGAATGCAATCATCATCCGAGAAGATGACTCCTTGCTGCAAGTGGAGCTCACTGATGGTGACACTCAAGTGATTCTGGCAAGCAAGGCAGGCTATGCAACCCGCTTCAGCGAGTCTGAACTTCGCGAAATGGGGCGTGTGTCTACCGGCGTACGCGGTATGACTCTCCGTGGAGCAGATGATGAGGTAGTGGGTATGGTCACTGCAAAGACCGATGATAATGAACACAGTATCTTAGTGGTATCTGAAAACGGATTCGGAAAGCGCACCCATCTTGACGATTATCCCGTCAGCATGCACCGCGGCGGAAAAGGGGTCAAGACAATCAATGTCACTGACAAGACCGGCAACCTCGTAGCAATCAAAAAGGTGACAGATGAGAACGACCTTATGATAATCAACCAGAGCGGCATTACTCTGCGTCTACCCGTAGATACCCTACGCCTGCAGGGTAGAAACACCCAAGGAGTTAAGCTCATAGACCTGACCAAGAGAGGCGACCGTATAGCTTCCGTCTGTGTAGTCGACAGCGACCCGGAGGAAGAAAATGAATCGGAGTCTGAATCCAGCCAGCCGGAGACTACTGTAGTAGCCGACGGTGTGCTCGACCTTGAATTGACAGATATAGAAACTTCTGAAAACGAGACTGAAAACGAAAACAAACAATAATCTAAAAATACAGACCAAAATGAAAAAGCTCATGACATTTGCGCTCTGCTTTGCAGCCATAGGCTCGGTGAGCGCTCAGAAATCCAATGTGGAAGCTGCTAAAAAGCTTTCAGGCAAGACCGACCAAATCGAACAGGCTCGTTCTTTGATACAGCAGGCTATGGAAAATCCTGAGACAGCCAACGATGCCCAGACATATTTTATAGCAGGCAAGATCGAATTCGATGCATTCGACAAGGATTTGACCAACAGCATGATCAATCCTGCTTCTGTTGACAAACTCAAAATGGGGCAGAATCTTCTCAACGGTTATCATAACTATGTGAAAGCACTTCCCCTTGCAGCCGTCCCCAACGAAAAAGGCAAAGTCGACACCAAAACACCTAAGGCAATCGTCAATACTCTCAAGGGGCATGCCAACGACTACTTCCAGGCCGGTGCCGATTTCTTCAACGGCCAGAAGGTCTATCCCGAGGCTTACGAATGCTTCATTATTTATGCTGATATGCCCAACCAGGACTTCATGCAGGGAGAGAAACTCGAACTTCCTGAGGCAGACCGCGGCACCGCATACTTCAATGCCGGCCTTGCTGCATACTCCGGCAATGAAATCTACAAGAGTGCTGATGCTTTTAGAAAAGCCCGTGGCGTAGGATATGAAGACAAGCAGGCATTTGTCTACGAGATAGCTTGCTGGCAGGCAGCTGCACAGCGTGATTCCACTATGGAACAGACCGCTAAGGAAAAGATCATGGAAGTGGCTGAAGCCGGCGACAAGAAGTTCGGTATGGAAGAGCCAATCTTTATTAACAACATCGTAAACTTCCTGGTCACCGACGGCAAGAATGATCAAGCAGTAGCTAAAGTGACTGAACTTATCGCTGCAAATCCTGACAATGCCGGTCTTTATGGTCTCCGCGGATTCGTCTACGACCGTATGGGTAAAGACGACGAATCAGTAGAAGACTACCGTAAGGCAGCCTCTATCGACGGCGTTGACTTTGAGACACTCAAGAACGCCGGCAAGAAGATCTATCGCGTCGGTGCAAATAAGTATAATGCTATTGAAGGAAATTCTGAAGAAGCTCGTGCCGCCCGTCTTGATGTAAAGACCAACTACTTTGAAGCAGCTAAGGCTATCACAGACAAGGCCAAAGCCATCAACTCCTCCGACAGCGATCTTGACTATCTGATCGAAAATATCGACTACGCTCTCACTACATTCTTCAATTGATTTTGTAGCGTAGACATATAACATCTTAATTAGGCGCGGATGCATTTCATCCGCGCCTAATTGCTTTTATTTTTTATATTGAAAAATTTTTTATAAAAATTTATATCACTATTTGCATTGAAATTGAAAAAAATTAAGTAACTTTGCACCTTGAAAAGCCATTTTCGGATCTCTCTTCGTTAACCCTACTCCGCAATTGGCATCATTTATGTGAGTTTCAACAGTTTCACCCCAAAAACTGAATAGAGATATGGGACTTTTTTCATTGACGCAGGAAATTGCGATGGACCTTGGCACTGCCAATTCCATTATTATCCATAAAGATAAGATAGTCGTCAACCAACCTTCGGTTGTAGCTATCGACAACAAAACCGACAAACTTCTCGCTGTAGGCGAAGACGCACACCAGATGGAAGGCAAGGAGCCCCCGGGCATCCGCACAATACGTCCGCTCCGCGACGGAGTGATAGCTGACTTTAACGCAGCTGAACAAATGATACGCGGACTCGTAAAAATGGTCAATAGTAAACGCCGCTGGTTCTCTCCCAGCCTTCGTATGGTAGTCTGCATTCCTTCCGGTTCTACTGAAGTGGAAATCCGTGCGGTCCGCGACTCCAGCGAGCATGCAGGTGGACGCGACGTATTCATGATTTATGAGCCAATGGCAGCTGCTCTCGGCATAGGACTCGACGTAGAGGCCCCTGAGGGCAATATGATCGTAGATATAGGTGGTGGCAGCACCGAGATTGCAGTCATCTCTCTTGGAGGCATTGTCAGCAACAAGAGTATACGCGTGGCGGGCAACGATCTTACTGCCGACATACAAGAACATATGGGACGCGTTCATAACCTCAAGATTGGCATGCAGATGGCCGAACGCATCAAGATTGAAGTGGGGAGCGCCCTTGCAAATCTTGAAAATCCACCGGAACCATTTATCGTCCGCGGTCCCAACCGTATGACCGCTCTCCCGATGGAAGTAGCTGTCTCTCATGAGGAAATAGCACACAGCATCGAAAAGACAATCGCAAAGATGGAGACAGCGATCCTTGCTGCCCTTGACCAGACTCCACCCGAACTATATGCCGATATCGTACGCAACGGCATCTATCTCGCAGGTGGCGGCGCACTTCTGCGAGGCCTTGACAAGAGATTGACAGATAAGTTCCACATTGAATTCAAAGTAGCGGATGATCCATTGACTGCTGTGGCCCGTGGCACTGGCGTAGCACTCAAGAATATCAATCGATTCCGCTTCCTCATACGATGAGGAATTTCCTGAATTTCATCATTAAATACAGCACATGGTTCGTATTTACGTTCTATGTGCTGATTTCATGCATCCTGCTGGTAAAGTCGAGCGACAATCATTTCTCGATATATATGTCGTCGGCCAATGCAATAGGAGGCCTCATCTATCGCACATCTTCTGAAGTGACTGAATATTTCGGTCTTTTGGCTGTCAATCAGCGTCTTCAGGAAAGCAATGCGAAGCTTGAAAATGAAGTTTTGAACCTTCGGCATCAACTTGCTCAATATCAGGTGCTTGCCCAGGATTCTGCAGAGCTGCTTAAAAACACCCGATTTGACTATATCGGTGCTTCTGTCATCAATAACTCTATCAGACATCCTCGCAATCATTTCACTATTGACCGAGGAAGTCTCGACGGCGTGATGCCTGGCATGGGAGTAGTAGACCAAAGTGGTGTGGTTGGTATCGTAGATGTAACTGGAAGAAACACTGCCAGAGTCATTTCTTTGCTCAATCAGAACCAGCACTTCAGCGCAAAAGTCAAAAATACGCACTATGTAGGAAGCCTCACCTGGCGCGGAGAAGATCCTTCGATTGCTTTTCTTGAGGAGGTGCCCCGACATGCGAAATTCCATATAGGCGACACCATAGTGACAAGTGGCTTTTCCACTACTTTCCCCGAAGGCATAGACATTGGCACAGTCATGGGAAAGGTCAAGACCTCCGACGATACCTTTCTCGTGCTGAAGATCAGGCTTTCATCTAATTTCAAGACACTCGGCACTGTCCGTGTGATCAAGGATGCATTAAAGCATGAGCTTGATTCCATAAATAGTATTGGCTCCTATGAATGATTAATCATCAGAAGAAATGAATAAAAGCTTTTTCTCATACATTTTGCTGTTTGTGATTCTGGTGCTTGTACAGGCTTTGCTGATGAACCATATTGTGCTCTTCAGCAGTGCCGTCTGCTTTATATTCATATATTTCCTGATTAAGCTTCCGATCAATCTATCGGCCAATCTTGTGCTTACGCTCGGATTCCTTCTAGGCCTCTCCGTAGATATGCTTTCCGACACTCCGGGACTTAATGCACTGTGTTGCACGGTGCTTGCATCGCTAAAACGACCTGTTTTTTTCGCGTACGAACAGCATGATGACCAAAACCGAAACATCTCTCCTTCTATCGGCACCGTAGGATTCTTCAATTTCAGTAAGTATATCTTCAGCATGTCAGCTATATATTGCCTACTCACCTTCTTTGTGGAATTCATCAATTTTTCAGATATCTTAGGCATCCTGATCAAAGCCGGAGCAAGCACAATATTTACGTTTCTTGCAATGCTCGCTATCGACTCTCTGGTATATAAAAATTAATCCATCTCCCCGTGGCTAAGGATTATTCATTAGAAAAAAGAAAATATGTGATCGGCGGTTTCATCACCGTCATCGTAATAATATTCATCATCCGCCTCTTCAATCTTCAAGTAAGCGACGGAACATATAAGGAAAATGCAGAATCAAATGCTTTTTTCCGCAAAGTGCTTTACCCCTCACGTGGCCTAATCTACGACCGTAACGGTAAGCTTGTCGTACTAAACCAACCGGAATACGACGTAATGTTAATTCCGAAAGATCTTGGCAATCAGTTTGATACTCTCGGACTTTGCGAAGTGCTCAACATCACCAAGGAGGAGCTTATGAGCAAATGGGCCGACATGAAGAATCCCCGAAAGAATCCGGGATATTCTGCATATACTCCTCAGAAACTCATGTCTCACCTATCTCAGGAAGACTACGGCCGACTTCAGGAAAAGCTCTATCTTTTCCCCGGTTTCTACGTGCAGAAGCGCAATGTGCGAGAATACGCTACCCATGCTGCTGCAAATGTCCTCGGCAATATACGAGAAGTAAATGCCAAGGATGTAGAAAATGACCGCTATTACCGTAGGGGAGACTATACCGGCGACCTTGGAGTGGAAAAAAGCTATGAGACTTATCTGCGCGGCATAAAAGGAGTGGAGATCCTTATGAAAGATGCACTCGGACGCATCAAGGGAAAATACGAAGACGGCATCCACGATGTAATTCCAACTGCCGGACGCGATCTTACCCTAAGCATCGATATGGATCTCCAAGAATATGGCGAGCAACTAATGCAGGGTAAAATCGGAGCAATTGTTGCCATAGAGCCAGAGACCGGAGAGATCCTTTGCATGGTATCTTCCCCTACCTACGACCCCAGCCTTCTCGTAGGCTCGGGCCGAGGAAAGAACTATGCTGCTCTTGTAGCCAATAAATACAAACCTCTCTACGACCGAGCTCTCCAAGCTGCCTACCCTCCCGGCTCAACTTTCAAGCCGACCCAGGGCCTTATATTCCTTCAAGAAGGCACAATTACACCGGCTACAGCATTTCCATGCTATCACGGCTATGTCAACGGTATTCGAGTCGGATGTCACTCTCATGGCTCTCCTCTTCCTCTAAAACCGGCCATCGCTACTTCATGCAATGCTTATTTCTGTTGGGGGCTTAAGAACTTCATAGACAAAAGTGGAAGTACACCGTCAGCACAATTAGAAAAATGGAAAAATTATATGGTAGAGATGGGATATGGTTATCGTCTTGGTGTAGACCTTCCTTCAGAAAGCCGAGGGTTTATTCCTAACCCTGACTATTATAGCAATTCTTTCAGAGGAAGCAACTGGAGAGCCAATTCCATCATTTCCATTTCCATCGGACAAGGAGAAGTGCTTGCGACTCCACTCCAGATCGCAAATCTCGCATCTACTATAGCTAATCGTGGTTGGTTTATTACTCCTCATGTGGTCAAAGAAATCAGCGACACCGTCATTGACCCCAAATACCACGAAAAAAGGAAACCATCCATAAAGAAAGAATATTATGAACAAATAGCAGAAGGCATGAGAATGGCTGTGCTTGGAGGCACATGTCGACTTGCCAACCTGCCCGGTCTTGAAGTTTGTGGCAAGACAGGTACCGCTCAGAATCCACGAGGCAAAGACCACTCGGTCTTCATGGGGTTTGCTCCTCTAAACAATCCTAAGATAGCTGTGGCAGTGTATGTGGAGAATGCAGGTTTCGGAGCCACCTACGGCGTCCCTATAGGAAGTCTTATCATAGAAAAATACCTCAACGGCTCTATAGCTCCGGGAAGGAAATATTTGGAAGAACGAATGTTGAACGCTAATACTATCATCTCAAGTGGAGTCAAAGAACATTGATGCCAATACCTCGGTCTTCCGATGGCTCGATTGGCCAACAATCATTTTATACTTGATCTTAGTCGTGGCTGGAGCGGTCAGTATATATGCTGCAAGCTATGACTTCGACCGAGCCAGCATGTTTGATTTCAACGAATTTTCCGGCAAACAGTTTCTATGGATCGGCCTCTCGATAATCATAGGATGTGCGATTCTTCTCTTTGACTATCGTATCTACGAGACATACGCTTATCCCGTCTACATATGCGTACTGCTCATCATGGTAGTCACCATTTTCGTGGCACCGGACATCAAAGGGTCGAGATCATGGCTCGTGCTTGGACCGATAAGCATCCAGCCGGCTGAATTCGGCAAGTTCGCAACTGCACTGGCGCTTGCAAAACTTTTCAATTCCTACAATTTCAATCTGAATCAGAAGATAAGCAATTATTTCAGGGCGTTTATCATTATTTTCATCCCTGTAGCTCTTATCCTTCTCCAGCATGAGACAGGCTCAGCACTCGTCTACATTTCACTCTTCTTTGTGCTTTATCGAGAGGGTATGAGTGGAATGGTCTTGTTTTCGGCAGTATGTGCCATTACCTATTTCGTAGTTGCTGTGAAATATGTCGAACCGCTACTGCTTGGTATCCCGGTCGGAGAATTTGTTGTCTTTTGCATGATAATAGCAGTGTTCGTCTGCATGCTCCTCTTTTATTGCAAAGATGCCATCATCTCACGCAATGTTCTTATTGGTTTTACGGCAAGTGGCCTGATAGTGACAGCTCTCGCACTTTCCGGAATACCAGTACCCGGCACTTGGTTTTTCCTCGGTATCATAGTCGCCGCACTGATATATGTTTCGATAGCCATGTATCGCCATCAGATAGAGCGTTATGTAGTGACAATCATTTTTGCCGCTGCTTCTGTAATGTTTCTATTTTCTGTCAACTATGTGTTCGGACACGTACTCGAACCTCACCAGCAGATGCGAATCAAGGTTGCCCTCGGCATCGTCGACGACATCCGTGGCTTCGGCTATAATGTCAATCAGTCAAAGATCGCTATCGGATCGGGTGGAATAACAGGCAAGGGATTTCTCAACGGCACTCAGACGAAACTAAAATACGTCCCAGAGCAACACACAGACTTTATTTTCTGTACAATTGGTGAGGAAGAAGGGTTCGCCGGCTCGAGCGCTGTGCTCCTCGCATTTCTCGCACTTATCCTTCGCATCATCCACATTGCGGAGCGCCAGCGTACTCCCTTCGGAAGAGTTTATGCATATTGCGTGGTGTCATATCTTATCTTCCATCTGTGTATAAATATCGGGATGGTAATAGGCCTATGTCCGGTCATAGGCATTCCATTGCCATTCTTCTCATATGGCGGATCTGCACTATGGAGCTTCACTATCCTCCTCTTCATTCTTCTGCGCATAGATGCTTCCCGTAAAGAAAGGCGTGACTGAAATAGTCACGCCTTCTTTTTATATCCTTTTAGCAGCGATAGAAGAATCAGTGCACCCAAAAGCGACAGAAGCATTAGGCTGAGATCCCATAGAGCTTCCTCTCCTGTCATTGATGTCCCTATAGGGGATGTGGAGATCTCTATATCATCCTCATTTTCATCATCAAGTCTGAGAGCGCTGAGAGCAGACTTATACATAATGCGTCCATCTACAAGACTCACAAGAGCAGGATTGCCTCTCGCGAGCTCCTTTATCGAAGTATCTTCAGCCGTATATATGGGATATTGTCCCGACGAAAGGTCGCGCCACTCCTCAATTGCATCCGGACTTCCGGCCACTACAGCAAAAAACTCCGTATTGTCTTTTTGCGACATATCATAAAGGCGATTGATTTTCCAGCTTGTAGCCATCGACAGGTCGGTAATGTCGGGAACAAGAAGCATCAACTGCTTTTCATAGCCACTGAGCGATTCAGTGACATCTTCATCTCCATTTTCACTCCAAACCCTGAAATCTGCATTTTCAGAATGCCCGGATACCTTTGCTTTTTCATTCTTTACGAATTCAAGCTCTTCACGCCTTACGAATTTCCAACCATCGTCCTCGTCGGGAAGCTGATCATCTTCACTGTAATTTCGAGTCTCACCATCTTTTTCATATACAAACATGTATCTTGGCTCATATTCAGGCCCATCATCTTCTTTGAACAGCTGCATCCCCACTTTATAAGGCCGAAAGTCTACAGTAGGTTGTTGCCAGTATCCAATATACCCAACGATTACAATGTATGCGGCTATTCCTACAGCAGCTACCCATTGCACAGAAGGAGCAATCAAACTCACAGCCTTCGTATTAAACTTCAGCAGCCAAATGACAGCCAAAGAAATAAAGCAATTCTTGATGAAGGTCCACCAGTTTGATATCACAAGGAAGTCTCCGAAGCATCCGCAGTCAGCCACAGGATCTGAAATGGCAATCCATAGTGTGAGCGGAAGCATTACAAGCATAAAGAGTGCAGCCATGATAGGAGCAGCCTTACGAAAGCATCCTAAAAGCAAAGAAACTCCTATGATGAACTCAACTGAGAAAAGAATGAATGCAAGTGCAAGTACGGTATTACCCCATTCTACTATAGGAATATGCATTGCTGTGAGATATTCCGACGTCTTATAATACGTACCCCATGGATCGATACCTTTACTCAGACCGGAAACAATAAAGACGCTGCCTACAGCAATCCTCATCAGCCATGTCAATATCAAAAGCGCTTTAGGATACTTACTAAGCAGTGGATTAGCCTTCCGCAACGCCCATGAGCCATCAAGCCAGTCGCCAAATCTGTCAAATCTCCTCTCTATACCAAGCGGCGTCTTTCTGGACGCCCCCTCCCTTCCATATCCTCCTTTCTGACTTTCTTTTTCCATTATAACCACTCTATTTATTCAAGGAGCACAAACATTCCGTTGCCGGATTAAGTGGAAAGCATCGTCCTCGATGGGCCCATGTACGTAATCAGGCAACATTGAGATCAGTCATTATAGTCCGGATTGGTCTTGATAAGAGCAAAAAGCGCATAATTTATCATATCCATATAGTTAGCATCGATTCCTTCGCTCACTATTGTTTTTCCGTCATGTCCCTCAATCTCTTTAGTGCGCATCAGTTTCTGAAGGATTATGTCGGTAAAACTACTCACCCTCATGTGGCGCCATGCCTCATCATAATCGTGATTCTTATTTTCCATAAGACGGGTAGCACCATTAAGCTTTTCATCATAGAGCCGCATACATGTGGAAGCATCAAGATTCTCCCCCGGCCCAAGATCAAGCTGGATCAAAGCCATGACACAATAGTTGACTATCCCAATGAATTCCGGACGAATTCCTTCATCTACAAGAGCCACTCCCTTCTCCTCAATGCTACGTATTCGCATAGCCTTGATCATTATCTGGTCTGTAAGACTCATCGGCCGCATAATGCGCCAAGACGTCCCATAGTCCAGCAGTTTCTTCTCAAAAAGTTCGCGACATTCTGCTTTTGCCTGTGCGAATTCCTCCGCTGTATTATGCTTTTTCATGTTATTGTATCTGTTTATTCTACAAATTTAGTAAAAAATGCTCAATGTAAGGGTATATCTCGGATTATTTTTATTATTTTTGCATCATAAAACGCCCTCTTATGGGAAGTAAAACATATATTTATGTCAGACATTAGATTCATAGCAGAGTGGGAACCCATAGAATACGTGCTTCTCGCCCTCCCAAATAAAGATACAGACTGGGCCTACATACTTGAACAGGCCATAGACCAATACCGCCATCTGGTCAAAGCAATATCGGATGAAGGAATCAAAGTCATCCTTCTTTGCAATGACGAAACTGAGGCAAAAGAAATAATGAAAGACTGCAATCAGGATTTCATATACTACGTCAAAATTGATTACAACGATACCTGGACACGCGACTACGGGATGATCACTGTAGTGAGAAACGAACGTCTTCGTGCCCTTGATTTCGGATTCAATGGTTGGGGACTTAAGTTTGCTTCAAATAAAGACAATCTTGCCAATCTTCATCTCAACGAAAAAGGGATTATCTCACCTCTCACCTACCGCAACGAGCGCGATTTCATACTCGAGGGTGGATCGGTAGAATCTGACGGACGAGGCACAATAATGACTACATCAAGATGCCTGCAAAGTCCGAACCGCAACGGAGGAAAAACAAAGGCTGAGCTTAACCGAGAGTTGCTCGATCGTCTTGGTGCCGACCATGTGCTATGGCTCGATCATGGGGCGCTTGAGGGAGACGATACAGATTCACATATCGACACACTCGCGCGCCTCGCCCCTGACGACACTATCGTCTTTACAGGCACTAAAAACTTCGATGATTCCCAGTTTGAATCATTGCTTGCAATGCGCGCACAGCTTACACTTTTCCGCACTGCAGAAGGCAATCCTTACAATCTCGTGGAGCTCCCTCTTCCTGACCCTGTGCTTGATGAAGACGGAAGCCGACTCCCGGCTACCTATGCAAATTATTTGGTAGCAAACGGAGTTATTTTCATGCCTACATATGCTCAGCCAGACAAGGACGAACTTGCCATGAGGTCGATTCAGATAGCCTATCCAAATTACAAAGTGGTAGGAGTGGATTGCCGTACACTACTTCGCCAGCACGGATCACTCCATTGCGCTACAATGCAGATTCCTGCAGGTATCATCAATCTTTAACCCGTCAATAAAATGCAAACGCCAGATATTTTGAAAGTAGGTATTGTACAACACTCCTTCACCGAGGATGTAGCAAAAAACAGAGCACGTAATCTCGCAGCTATTCGTTCTCTCGCTGAGGAAGGGGCTCAGCTCGTGGTGCTTTCCGAACTCCATGATTCACTCTATTTCTGCCAGAGTGAGAATGTAGACAATTTCAATTATGCCGAACCTTACCCGGGTGAGTTCTTTGATGTTTATTCCGAGGCCGCCAGGGAAAACGGCGTTGTGCTGGTAGCGAGTGGCTTCGAACGCCGCGCACCGGGCCTCTATCACAATACTGCCGTAGTATTTGAGTCTGATGGAAGCGTTGCGGGCAGATATCGGAAGATGCATATTCCCGATGACCCCGGCTTTTACGAGAAATTCTATTTCACTCCCGGCGACCTCGGCTTTCATCCAATCGACACGTCTGTAGGCCGACTCGGTGTGCTCGTATGTTGGGATCAGTGGTATCCGGAAGCAGCCAGACTGATGGCTCTTGAAGGAGCAGATATGCTGATCTATCCTACAGCTATCGGTTGGAATCCGGATGATCCTGACGACGAGAAGCGTCGTCAGCGAGATGCATGGATCACCGTGCAGCGCGGACATGCTGTAGCTAATGGAATTCCTGTAATAAGTGTAAACCGTGTTGGTTTTGAAGAAGATCTTTCAGGAGTTAGCTCCGGCATCGATTTCTGGGGCTCCAGTTTTGTGGCCGGACCTCAAGGAGAATTTCTTTATGAGGCTCCGGAAGACAGATCCGCCGAGGAAGTGGTAGATGTGGACCTACGACGCTCTGAAAATGTAAGGCAATGGTGGCCGTTTTTGCGCGACCGCAGAATTGACCAATATGGAGACCTTACAAAACGTTTCCTTAGATAACCTTCAACTTTCGCAAGCGAAAGTTGAAGGTTATAAGTGAGCTTGCGAAACTTAAATAAACTTAATAACGCATAATTCTTAATGCATAGTTCTTAATCAGGTGTAACTGATTCTTCTGTAACATTATGCTAATGAGATTATGCTTATAATTTGACTGTTAACTTATATGGATAAGACCATAGAAATAGATGGAGTAAGCCTTCATTACCGCGATTCTGAGGAGGAAAACCTTCGTCCGGTCATAATAATGCACGGATGGGGTTGCAATGTTGATACTGTTGCTTCTATCGAGAATATATTCAAGGGGAAAATGCGTGTCATCAATGTAGATCTTCCAGGTCATGGCCAAAGCTCTGAGCCACCAGCCGTATGGGGTGTGGAGGATTTCACTTCGATGATGGAGAAATTCATTTCTCAACTTGGATTGGACAGGCCTTCACTCGTAGGTCATTCCTTCGGAGGCAGAATTGGCATCCTGCTTAGTTCAAGAAATGATGTGGAAAAACTTCTTCTCGTCGATGCGGCCGGAATCAAACCAAAGCGTGGATTCAACTACTACCGTAAGGTCTATACCTTTAAGGCTATGAAAAATCTGCTCATGCTTGTATTAGGCAAGAAGAAAGGAATGGAAGCAGTAGAAAAAATGAGAGGGAAAAAAGGATCGGCTGACTATCGCACTTCATCTCCGCGTATGAGAGCGGTTATGAGCCGTTGTGTCAACGAAGACTTGAAGCACGTGATGCCCTCCATCAAGGCTCCGACTCTCCTCATATGGGGAGAAGAAGACACTGCAACCCCTCTTTCGGATGCTATCACAATGAAACGTCTGATTCCGGATGCCGGACTTGTGTCTTTTCCGGGATGTGGCCACTATTCATTTCTCGACAATCCTTTTGGCTTCAAGGCTACAGTAGGTTCCTTTTTCAATCTCTAAGCCCTCCACTACCAACTCAACAACCTCACAACTCAACAACCTCACAACTCAACAACCTCACAACTCAACAACCCAAAAACAGTGAACGCTTTTTCAATCATAATCTATATCATATGCGGACTCTACATGCTGCTAAATTTCCGGCATGACATCCATATGCTGCAGCAAAATAGCTACCGCATAGACCGCTATTGGAAATGGCTAAACCGCTCCGGCGACATTTCCTCGGCTTCCCGACTTGTCAATGTAGGAGTAGTTTTCCTGCTTTTCTCCACGCTCCTGACTCCTGCTCTGAATGCCATTATAGTGGCTGCTGTCTGCTGCGGGCAGGGTGTAGTGATGCTACGTAAGAAATTTAAGAAACCTCTCGTGTTTACACCCCGCGTAAAGCGCATCTACAGCGTCTGCGGCGTGATTGCTATAGCAATATCTCTTGCTGTAATCCTGACTGTCGGTCGCGGTGGAAGCGATGCTTTTCTATATTATTCCGGAGGCCAGGTGAGCCTCGGTATCATTCTGCTCCTCTGCATTTTCTCATGGGCTATTGCAATCTTATCAATATGGATTCTAAAACCCGTCGAAGCCTCGATTAATGCGAAATACCGCAATGAAGCCATATCCATACTGCGGAGTATGCCCGACCTAAAAATTATAGGCATCACCGGAAGCTATGGCAAGACTTCTACCAAGCATTATCTTCAGCGAATCCTCTCCGAACGCTACGATGTGCTGATGACACCAGGAAGCTACAATACTCCTATGGGAGTGATACGTACGGTGCGCGAGATGATGAAACCATACAACGAAGTCTTCATTTGTGAGATGGGAGCCAAACAACTTGGAGATATCAAGGAGATTTGCGATATGGTAAATCCGCAGATGGGTATTGTGACAGCTGTCGGGCCTATGCATCTTGAGTCGTTCAAGTCACTCGAAAACGTACAGAAGACAAAATTCGAACTCATAGATGCCCTTCCTGTTGACGGATTTGGAGTTGTCAATAATGATTTTGAATGGTGCGCCAACCGTCCGGTCGAAAATGTGGAGATAGCCCGCTATGGCGTATCAAATCCAGATGGATGTGATTTCGTGTCAACCAACGTCACATATTCGCCTGATGGTACTTCATTCACTGTAGAAGGGAAAGACGGAACTCATCTCGAACTTCATACTCGTCTCGTAGGCGAATGCAATATCTCCAATCTTGTAGCAGCCGTGATCATTGCACTCCGACTCGGGCTCACTCCCGACGAGATTCGCCGAGCAGTGGATTCGATCGATCAGGTAGAACATCGCCTCAATGTGAAGCGAACTCCCGGTGGAGTGACAATAATCGACGATGCCTTCAATTCAAATCCTGCAGGATCCCGCATGGCAGTTGATGTACTTTCACAGTTCAAGACCGGAAAACGAATAATTGTGACGCCGGGAATGATCGAGCTTGGAGAGGAACAGGAAAATCTTAATCGAGAACTCGGACGACATATTGGGGAAAATGTTGATGTAGCTGTAATCGTAGGAGCCTACAACCGTAACGCCCTCGTAGATGGCATACGTTCAACCGATTTCGATGAAAAGAACCTCCATATCGTTGATTCGTTTGCAGATTCCCAAATTCTTCTCTCGAAGATACTTGCACCCGGTGATACAGTACTCTACGAGAACGACCTCCCCGACTCCTTCAAATAATGCATAATGCATATAATTTTCCGACTATAGCATGAATGCAGTAATGATAAATACACCCCGAACCATTTCTGGTTCGGGGTGTATTTATCAGCAATTGATTGGAATTTATTGCAGTCTTTTTTATTATCATTAAATCAGAGGTAAGCCTCAAGCAATCTCTGAAGATCAGCTGCAGAGTGAACGCCTGCGCCACGCCATTCGAGTTTATTATTCTTGAAGATCATCAATGTAGGTACTGACTGCACAACATATTTGGCAGCAAGCTGCTCGTTTTTGTCGATATCGATCTTGATGATTCTTACCTTATCGCCCATCTTCTCATGAAGTTCTTCAAGTATGGGGTGCATCATGCGGCAAGGGCCACACCAGGTTGCGAAAAAGTCCACGAGGACAGGTGTCGGAGATTGGATTATTTCTTCAAAAG
>CAYSMP010000079.1:0-17218 GCA_964432215.1 uncultured Sangeribacter sp. | reverse complement strand
CGAACCGGGTAAGGGTATTATGTGTCGTTTTGTAAATTTAAATGAAAGAGCCGTGTTTGATTTCTGAAATTTCCATATTTGCTGAGCCGTTCTTGACCCTGGCCTGGAGTTTCCCGAATTCGTATTGTAACGTCAAGAAGAACGATGCGTGAAAATTTCGGTCAAATCCAGTGTATAAAAATGATGGTCCTATTCTGGAATAATCTTATCGATACCATAATGGAAGGAAGGAGTCCGCATCTATGATGACAGAAAGCTTTCTTTTGAAGAACTGCTTGTATAGATTCAGGTCATAACTGAAGGAATTCACCCCACGGCTTTAAAAAAGGATGGATGGGGAAATAGTAGGATGCTTCTGCGGAAAGAGTGATCTCCCCAGGGTGATTACTCCAAAGGGGTAAATGACGGCGCACCCGAGGGTACGGGTGCTTGCAGGGGCTCAGCAGAAGAGGTCCATCTTGCGGATCGATGGAGAAACCGAAATGTCTGGCAAGAATGCCCATGAATAAGACGAAGATAACTCTATTCATGCCAAATCTATTTTCCATTTTTTGCTAACATATAGCAGAGTCAAACATAGTCAACTTCATCGAAGGCAGCTCAATCGATTTTACACGCTTATCCCTTTGAGTTAGTCTTTAAGTATTCAGATGGTGTCATACCTTTTTCTTTTTTGAAGGCCGCTACAAAACTGGAACGGCTTTTAAATCCAACGGCAGCGCTAATGCTTTCTATAGTATAGGCTTGAGCTTCTTCTTTCATTCGTTTGCATGCTGCCTGTATGCGGTAAGAATTAACGAGAGTATTGAAATTTTTATTCATGCACTCATTTATGCTCTGCGAAACATAGGCTGGTCGGCTATTGCACAATTCAGCTAACTTATTTAATGAAAAATCCGATGAATATATTTCATTGCTTTCAGAAAGACATCGATTGATGGTTTCTGCAAGATGAAGTTTTTCCTGATCTTGTAGAGGAGATGTGCGATATTTTCGAGATACCACTGGTGGTATTTCCGATATTTGTGACTCATTATTTTTACAAATATCCTTTTCGAAATTGTGTTGGCTTATACATCGTCTTCTATTCACAAACATTATACCACCACCAATTATCAATATCGCCAACAGAACTAAAACTGTTATTCCTATAGATGTATATGATTTATTTGAGGAGACCTTTTCGTTTTGACGAGCATTTATTCGTGTGATTTCATCCTTCATTGAAGGATGGTCGCGAAGTGTTGGTATGCCAGATGGATATATTGAATCGCGTAATGTATAATAACGGTAGTTCCAATTCTTCGCCATAGAAGCATTCCCTTTTTCAGAATAGAATTGAGCCAATTGTCTTGCCGAAGATAATCTTAAATCAGTAAGATTTTCAGTCAATGCTATGGAATCTATCTTCTGAAGAAATTTGAGTTCAAGATCGCTGTTGTTGGTGAATCTCTGACATTCTGCAAGATCAGCAATTACTTGCACTTTATAGCGTTGCACATCAAGTAGAGGGTCAATGAAATCAGCTTGCTTTTGGAAATGAATAATAGCCTCCTCAATGTTTCCATTAGCTAAGGCGTGGATTCCTTTTGCCCTTTGACGAGCAAATCGAAGCAATCTAGTTTCAGATGGAATGTGGAGTGTGTCAAACTTTTCAGTGATTGCTATGATCCTTGCCAAATCTTTAGAATTAAATTCTGATGCTGTCAGATTAATGAAAATTTGCACGCCCAACTCCCATTTTTTTGTTTTTATTGCATCATCAAAAGCATGGCTAAGGATCATTTTGGCATCTTTCTCATAAATTGTATCAGCTGTCAATTCGTCATATCTCATAAAAAGATTCGCCATATTTAACCCGAGAAGGGCAAACTTGCCATTAATCTGTGGGTTTTCTTCACAGATTCGCCTTCCTCGGTCATATTTTTTGAAAGCTTCTTCTAGATTTTCTGAATGATTGCTGAGAATATATCCTGAATTATTAAGGGCAGTTATCACGTCGCCTTTTTCCTCGTCGTTCAGCTTGTCGGAATAACGTCTGATTACTTCCTTATAGATTTCGAGTGCAGAGTCAGGACGGTCGGCTTCCAGAAGTTGGATCTTTCCCATATCCATGAGCTCACTGATAGATAATTTAGAGTAGGGTGTTTGTGAAGCCTTGCAAAGAGAAGCGCATATGACAAGAATGGCAATCATAATAGTATTGATTGCACGTCCCGGGTTCTTATCAATTTCCATAATTTCACTTTTGCTCATAATGCCCACAAAATTACAAAAAAATATGATACCATCCTATCTTGTATCATATCGTTTTATTTTTCCGACTTAGAAATCCCTGTAAAGTGTCTAAAGAAGCAACCCTAGGAAGACAATAAGGTTCATTGTTGTTTGGATTATTCAATAAATTGATAATAAAGATGTTGTGTGTTCAAATTTATAAATTCAAACATTATGTGAGTAATTTTAGACAAATTTTTTTATGATTATGAACATGCTAACACCGATATTTTTATACAAGAAGAGGTTTGTGTATTACCTTTGTGTGCAAGAAGCAAGATGGATTATTTTGAATTTGTAAATAGACATCGACTGCTTCAATAATTAACAACTAAACTCAATAACAATGAAACAATTTTTCAGAATTACATTCGTGATGCTTGCTGTAATGGCATGTCACTCGGTTTTTTCTGTAGTGAATGCAGAAGTTGGTTATCGGCAACCAGTAAAAACAATTTCCCACAAGTCAAAAGACATCGTGAGGTCCGCGTCCTCATCTGTCGTTGCAAAAGAAAAAGCAGTGGGGAGGTGCTTGGTGAGAAGCGCAGCAGAAAGCAATCAAAAAGAAGAAATTATTATTGATGAAGATTTCTCGCTAATGACAGAGGGAACAGTAGATTCGCCCGATGAAACTCATCTTATAGATATTGAGAATGATGATATTTATATTCCCGACCAATACACTCATCAGCCGGGATGGAGTGGGACAGGCGTTTTCCAAGCTGGGGGAGCTGCTGCCCTTAATTATCCAGATTATGGTGGCTATGTAAATACTCCTGAAGGTAATTATACTGGTCAACTTCATATCACTTGTCGAGTGAAGCCTTTGCCCCACAATGAAAGTAAAACCCCTTCTATCAATATAGGAGTATGCTCTGGTGGTGTCAATTCTTCAGCTCCACGCACATTGGCATATTGTATTAAGGAAGTAGAAAATGGTGATGAATGGACAGAGATAGCGTGGGATGCGACAATACACGACCCATCCATAGATCAATTTGTGCAGTTTAACACGTATGATTATCTTGTAATAGATGACATAAAAGTCACCGTAATGCTTACTTCGCTCCCTGCTCCGCAGCTTAAGGAAGCCACAGAGCACAAGATTGATGGATTCACAGCCAATTGGTCGCCCGTAGCGCGTGCGGATTATTACCTCCTCTCTGTTTTCCATAACGAACCCCTTGACTCTGATGCTGATATTATATCCTACTCAGAAAGTTTTGAAGGTGTAAACGCTGATGGGACTGACCTTGATTGGGATGATATGGGCCTTCCGGAAGGATGGGAGTTTAATCCGGATGAATATGATCAGGTATACATAGATGAAGAGTCGGTGGCAGATGGTCAATACTCACTTCGAATTTCTTCTGACTATGACCTCGTGCAGATGCCTAATAATGGAGGATTGTATGTGTCTCTTACTCTGAAAGCCCGTGCTGTAAGCACAGCAGGCACCAAAGAACTCGAATTCCCAGGCAAAATATATGTTTACGGATGGGATGGATACAAATGGGTGAATCCACGTGGCACATATTTCTTCCTTCCTGACTATGAATGGCATCAACTTGATCTGTCAAGCGTAATCAAAGGGAAGTATTATGCTGTGAAACTCGTATTCAAAGATTTTGAAGACTGCGAGATGGCTCTTGATGATTTCCATTGGACTACCACTCCTCCAGCCGAAAAAATGTTTGATTTGGAAAATATTAAAGTTACAGGCACCTCGTATGCTGTCGGTGGGCTTGATCCGGAGAAAGATTATTATTTCACAGTCGTTGCAGGAAGCGAAGCTCTAGGTATCGATGCTGGAGAAGTTAAGGAATCAATGAGTGCATTTGGTGTGAGTGCTCCTGCCACAATAGAACCGGTAAATATCCATACCAATAGGTACACAGCTCAATGGAATAGTGTTCCGAAAGCAACCGGATATCAGGTATACAATTATAATATATACGCTGCTTCAGAAGATATACAAGAATATGAGGTATTGGCAGACTCATTCGACTATTTGGATGACATGGAATTGACTGGCCTTCACAATATGGATCTTGTTCCCCTCGATGATTATGTCGAGAGATTAGGATGGTATGGATATATGACAATCCTGGGGCTAGGAGGAATAGGGGCAACCAAAAATCCTGATTTTGGGGTAGGCGGACAGATACAAAGTCCTGAACTTTCTCTTGGCAATGATGGTGGCCGCTATAAAGTAGAGATTGAGTTGATTGGAGAGCCAGATGATGACATCATTGTGGTCAATTCTGCTGGAGAGCAACATGCAATCTACATCGAGGATGATTATGCGACTGAGACCTTATACTTCGAACAGGGCAAGGAAGGGGATATACTTACATTTTATTCAGATAATTCGTTGAATTTCCTAATTACTAATATAAGGGTTCTTCAAAATCTTAAGAGAGGAGACAAGATTGCCACTATGGTAGATTATGCTTACACTACAGGGTTGGATTATGAATTCCAGCTTCCAGAAGTAGACCAAGAAGGGTATGCCTATGATGTTCAAGCTGTGTATGAGAATTATTTCGATGTGGCATGGTCTGACCGATCCGACCGCCGGTATGTACTCATTCCTTCAGGGATCGAAGAAATTAACTCTGATTTCAATACTTGTATGCCTGTTGAAATTTATACAATGTCAGGAGTATATGTTGGAACTTTGCAGACGGGTAATTGCATAACTTCTTTGAATCTTCTCGCAGGCGTCTATGTGTTGAAGAGTGGAGAAAAGACAAAGAAAATTGTTTTAAAATAGTATGTCAAAGATAGGATTCGAATGTTGAAAATACTTGCCTGATGGAACACATCAGGCAAGTAGCTTTAATTCTTCTTATATCACTATGATAGTTGTCGAAGATGAAAATAGCTTCCATTATATCAAAAACGTTCTTAAAGTGAGGAGCAAATACTCGCTTAACATGTTTTCATCCATGGCGAAAGTAGTATTGTTGTGAAATAATCTTACTTTTAAACATCAAACAAAAATCTATTAAATTAAATTATCCGGACCTATTTGTGAAAATGGGTCTGGATAAAATTTTGTGTGAATAAGCTGTAAAATGCTTTCTTTTTGTTAGTTATGAAGATGTCATCGGGATATATTCAGTTGCCAATTGATTTTTTTTAGTTTGATTATGTAACAGTACTTCGTTAATTTTTGAATGAATCAGGCAGAGTCACTCACTCCAAAAAACAACAAGTTATCCGGCAATCCCTCAGGAAAGCCATTATTTTTTTCGAATCACATACGTTCTAACCATAAATAAATACTTTAATATGCTGATACAGTTCAATATTGTGGAGAATTTTCTTGACAGTCGTAATGGAGAGCTTGCGCCATGTCTCCTCCTGTATTATATCGGTCACCTCCTGTGCCACATTTACAGCAAGCTCTCTCTTTACGGCAGGCGCACATCCAGACCAATAGAAGCTCAGGCCGGGGGGCTTTTTCCCCGACTTGCGCAGGAAACTGTGGTCAATGGCTATGGCCCCCGTGCCGGTGCACCATTTCAGCGGTATGCCCATGTTGAAGGTGTACTAGTCAAGTTTCTTCTTGAAGTTATGCCTGAAGAGGCTCTCGCAGGACTTGGAATGCCGTGCAAGCGACAGGAAATTGATCTTTCTGTAGACTGTAAGAATCAAAATCATGGTCTCCATGATGAAACTTTTAAAACTTTTTCGTATCTTTGCATCTGGATTGAGTGTAGAGTCGACAATCGAACGTACTTTGTCAAGGGGCTGAATCATTATAGTATCTCTGTAATTTATTATTATAAAGATACAAAATTCGGTCACTTGACCAAATTTTTATGCCACATATTTTGCTGATTTTAAAAGATATCGATATGTTTTATAGCATATTTCTCAGAATCAAAAAAACAACGAACTATTGATTAACTGATTAATAATTTTAATACAATGAGAATAGCAATATTTGGTGCTAATGGAGGCATAGGAAGATGGGCAGTGAAATATGCCATAGATAGCGGATATGACGTAACAGTATATGTCCGTAGGAAGTCTACGAGACTCCCTGAGTCTGAGAAGATAAAGGTGGTAATAGGAACTACTGATGAGAGGCAGAAGATTCAAGACGCTATTCAGTACTGTAATGCGGTAATAAACTGCATAGGAGTTTCGATGCACCCATTCACTGACGATAAAGCCGCTGCAAAAAGTAATCAAGACATAATTGCGGCAATGAAAACAGTCGGAGTAAAGCGATATATAACCTGGGCTACACCCAGTATCTCATCGAAGGAAGATAAAAATCTCTTATAACTGTAGTTCCTGGAATTATGGCCTCTATCTTTCTTCCAAAGCCAAAGAAATGTATCCGTCAGATAATTGCCGATGTTGCAAGTTCCGGGTTGAAATGGACAGTTGTCAGATTTATGGCGCCAAAAGATTTTGATCCATCCGGAAACGTAAAAAGTTTCTTTTGGAGAGAAGAAAATACGCTTCAATATAGCCCGTGCCGATATTGCAGCATTCATGGTTGCGCAAGTTGAAAGCACAGAATATATAGACCGTATGCCCATTATCGACTCCTAAAAACAAAAAATATAAACAAAAAACGAAAATGTTATGTGGAAATACCTTATGATATGCCTCCTTATAAGCATCACTTCCTGCTCAGGAGGGAACAACAACTCGGATAAATCCAAAGTCGGGAACGCTGACGATAAAGAAATCTCTGCGGTCAATATTCAAGGTCAATGGGATATTGAGAATGTTGTCGAGAACGACTCTTCTTATATTCGTCCTTCCGAAATTGAGCAGGGAATAACTGCCTACATTGACTTCAAGGAAGATGAAACATTCGGGATAATGACCAACTGCAATCACATTGGCGGTCAGTATCATCAGAGCACCGACTCAATCAGCCTGACCGAAATCTCAACCACTGAGCTTGCCTGTGACAATATGGAGTTGGAAGATATGTTGAAAAAGGTGCTTCCTCTGGTTAATACCGTCGACTGCATCAATGACTCGATTACAAGACTCAACACCTATAAAAGTGACACCTACATTGTCCTTAAAAAGAGAGATACGACTGTGAAATAATTGGAATCAATGAATACAACATTTTTAATTATCGGTTGTTGCAATATTGCCATTGGATGTGGTTCCTTAAGAAAGAATGGAAGTAAACGTAATCTCATCGCTTATCTTAACTTTCTTCTTGGTCTGCTGCTGATAATATTCAGTTTCACAATTTTCAGGAATGCAGAATAATATGGGTAAATGGATCACAAGATATCTGGTTTTTGTGACAGGCTTGTATTTCATCACCTTAGGAGTGGTGTTCATTATCCGGTCTTCACTTGGGACTTCGCCAATTTCAAGTTTCAATTATGTTATCAGCGAGAACAGCTCCATGACATTGGGAACTGTAACATTTTTCTTCAATGTGGCTCTCATTTTGGCGCAATTATGGTTTATTCGTGGAATAGGAAGCCGCCGGGACCGTACCGAAATACTGATGCAAATTCCCTTCTCGCTAATTTTTTCGGCATTTCTTGATTTCAATATGTATCTTGCCAGGGAAGTAGCTCCAGTTGGACATGTGACAGCATACGGACTTCTGCTATTGGGTTGTATTATACAAGCAGTCGGAGTGGTACTTGAAGTGAAGCCGAATGTCGTGACTATGAGTGCCGAAGGGTTTGTTAAATATGCCTCACGACGTTACCACAAGGATTTTGGGAAATTCAAGATGGGATTTGACGTGTCGCTTGTCGTGCTGGCTGCGGTTTCATCTTTGCTTATCAGTAAGACTGTGATTGGAATTGGAACAGGTACAGTAATTGCCGCCTTCCTCGTTGGGTATTTGGTGAATGTCATTACCAACCGTATGATTCCCAAATTTCATCGCTAACATATTCTTAGACCATCAGAATAGTAAAAAGGAATGATTAGAAAAACCATTCAAGGTTGATCTAATCATTCCTATTTAGACGAACAAGTTCTATCGTCTACTTTCCTGTCATTCGCACGATGTCTATACGAAGGACTTTCACGCGATTTACGCATTTGGTTATCTCATAAATGGAATCTATATTTGGACTGTATTTATCGTATATAAGCACCAGTCGGTTATGAATTTCTTGGGGATTGGAAAGAATCTGGATTTTCTCTGTCACTATCACGCTTCGGAAATAAGTAGTGAACTCTTCAGGCATTATATGATCCTTTTCAATCACACAAAACGAACACCGGGAATCTCAATTTATACAGTCTATCTTGTATCTTAAAACCGCACTATGCAGATAGATGTGTCCTTCTCCATCGTAAGCATAGCTGACCGGCACTCCGTATGGTGCCCCGTCAGTATCCACAAGCGAGAGGATTCCATTGGTGCCCCCTGCAAGAATTCTTTCGATTTCTTCTACAGAAAGCTGCTGTTTGAAACGGCGCATTTTATGTTCCATCGTATCGTCTTACATTAGGAAGTGTGAATCAATAGCCATACGGGTCAACCAAATCCATAACGGACAGAAGCCCGTGAAAAGGATGACACTCAGAGTCAGGGAAGACGTACCTGTGCTGACATAAGTATTATATTCATCAGCTATTATTATACCGGAGAATGCAGGAGGAAGTGCGCAGGCCACAACAAACATCTGAAGATTATCAGGATCCATGTGGGTCAGAAGACCGACTACCAGTCCAAGACCGGGCATCACTATCAGTTTCAAGATTGAGCCGAGAACAGCCTGCCAGTTGATCGAGACTTTGACAGATGACAATGTTATACCGGCTGAGAAAACAGCCAAGGAAGCGTTAGCCTTGGCAATCAGGTCAAAAGAGGGACTCGCCCAGGCAGGCCATTTGAAACCGACTATTACAAATATTACAGCCAGAATCGGTGCCCAAGCGACAGGTTGCTCAAGTGCATTTATTACGGGTTTCCATGCGCTTTCCTTTTTCCCGGAAGGTATGTTGGTCTTGTCAAGAGAGGCGTTGAGCAAAGATAATCCTATAGGAATAATGACCGCATTACAGATTATACCAACTATGGCAACAACCAAGGCCACCGACGAGAGGCGTATGCTCGCTGATACAAATATAGGTTCAAGGACAGCAAATCCAAGGAAACCGATGGTAGGAGAGCCACTGATCAATGCGCTGACAGCTGCATCCGCACCGGTGTTTTCCGAGAGCAAGAGCTATTCCGGCAACCATGCTACCTATATGTCCGAAACCTACTATACCGAATGTCTTTCCTGCAAGTTCAGTAAGCGGAGCGTCCCAGTAACAGAAATCAGCGTTACGACTCCAGCGCCCGGCACGATTGTCGGCAGTGTAATGTTCTACATTATTAGTGATGGCAAGGAGGAGGGAAAAAACCATTTGAGCCACGGAAGCAGTGCTTTTTCGAGTCTGTCCCATGAAAGGTCTCCTGGATTCATCCCGTAACCGTCTAATACTACTATTTTCATTAATAAATTGAAGACATTTTTAATCTTCTTAAGATAAAACAAATGCTTCTTCGGGAATGTTCAGATATGTCGCTAATAGATAATTATGGATTCAACGAAAAATGCTGTTATATCAAAGTTTTATTCGCGAGATAGAAAACTTCCCACTACTCCCGATGAAAAATACTGCTATCTTAAGATTATAGGTCCTCATTGAGATAGCCTGTGCGTCCATCGCAAGACACACAAGTTATACCGTCAAGGACGCAACATTGCCTCGATAGTCTGACTCCTCGCCAAGTCTTATTATAACGCAGGAATCTTCGTTATCACCGTCAATTACCATATTTGAGGTCTGAGTAGAATATACGATGGCACACCACCCCTGAACGTTTTACCGCCAAAAGCTGGTAGTTTACAGACTCCATTTCTTTGAGGAAACGGTACTTGTTTATCTGGCTTACGGCCATAAGTTTCTCCTGACTTTTATTAACTAGGTAGTCAGTAGCGGTAATCTGTTTATTGGTATTGAGCACATATGTTCCTGAAGTTTTGTCAACTTCAACAAACTGTGCCAATATTAGAGCATCTGTTTCGGATGCTCTAATGTCATCTAGCTCATTGAACAATTTGTCGTTTAATTTTTGTGAGCTACTTACTGTATAAAAAGGATAATGTCGTTTGTATAATTGTCAGCTTAATTTTCGGAAAAATAGATATTATGAAAAGGTGTGGAATTAATCCACATTCAAGAAGTGAGATTTGATTGAAAAGTGTATTTTGAGTAGATTTTTTGTTGGTATATGTCACAAAAATGACTTATGTTGCATCTTTCTCTATGAAGCAATAAAGATCTTTATACTTTCACTATCCAACTTATCAATTATATGAAATTTAGAAGCATACGATATGAAATCGGCATTCTTGACAATTATATTGTCACTTTCCCTTTTACCCTCATATTCCCAATCTTTGGATGCGGACACTATAGTTTTCACTTGTCTTGAAGAATTGACTATAGAGGCATCTAAGGTCATAAGAAAAGCAGATATGGATGTCTACATCCCTTCGAAAGAAGCAATTGAGAATTCGAAAAATGGAATTCAATTGCTATCCAACCTTCTGATTCCGGCATTATCCGTCAGTGACTTGCTTGGCACAGTCAAAGCTTCCGGACAAACAGTGCAGATAAGAATCAACGGCAGAGAAGTATCTATTGATCAGCTTAGGACACTCATACCGGAAACCATTCGAAAAGTGGAATGGCTTGACAATCCGGGCCTCCGCTACAACGGAGCCCCCTATGTACTTAACTTCATTGTCTCCAATCCTACAGTTGGAGGGTCTTTATATGCGCATGTTATTCCGGCATTGAATGTAGCTTGGGGGCAATCTACCGCTGATCTGAAGTTAAATATAGGGCGCTCTCAATGGCAAATAGGTGGAAACTACAAGCTTACCAATAAAATTAAGACATTCAGAGACTATTCAGAGACTTTTACCTATCCCGACGGAACATCGCTTGAGCGTAAGGAAACTACAGAAAATGGCTGGATGGACTATCCGATGGCTAATGTATGGGTTTACTACAATTACGTAAAACCTGATACAACAGTTTTTATGGCAGAATTCAGTATTCCTCAACTTCTTAATGATAAGTTGACTTATCATGGCTGTCTTTCGTTGAGTGATGGTTCCAATGAGATATTGCTCAGAGACACGAAAGGGAGTAAAGGAACAACTCCTAAACTTTCACTATATCTTCAGCAGAACTTTGACAAGAAACGTATTCTAATATTCAATGTAAGCAGTTCCTTTTATTATGGAAAGACTTTTTCAGATTACCAGGAAAAGTATTATGACTCTGATGGTCTTTTTACTGATATACATACTGATATTCATGATCGCAATCAAGCTTATGTTGCCGAAACTGATTATATTCAGCATTGGGATAATTCACGGTTGACAGCGGGTGTCTCATGGCAGGGCAATCGGAATCGGTCGGAGTACAGAAATCTTGGAGGCAAAATTTTCCATCAACGCCAAGATAAGATCTATTTTTTTGCTGAGTATTTCCGTAGATTCGGAAGATTGACAGCCACAGCGGGACTTGGAATGCAATACACTGACTTCTATTTTAGAGAAACAGAAAGTGGAAATCATTCTTGGTGTCCACGTCCACAGGCTTCTGTATCCTATTCTCCTTGCGGCAACCATAATTTCCACCTTGACTTCTCTTCATGGCAAACGGCGCCATCTCTTGCGGAAACTAATATTGTGGCACAACAGTTTGATGGATTCCAATGGAGCGTTGGTAACCAGGACTTAAAGACCTACGATACATATAGACTATCATTTCGCTATTCCTTCAACTTGCCTCGTATCAACGGTACTTTTGGCGTGAGTGCGTTATCTTCTCCGCATGCCATAGCCCCGGTGCTGGGATGGGAGAATGATAGACTCATTACGTCTTATGAAAACAGTACTGGTAAGCAAAGTGTGTCATTTTCATTCTCTCCGCAGATTGAGATTATACCGGGATGGCTTCAGGCAAGTGGCTCTATACGCTATAATATGGAACGCACAAGAGGCTCCGGCTATGACTGCCATTACAATGATTGGGATGGAAATGCATTTCTTCAGCTGATGCATTGGGGATTTATCCTCACGGGTCAGTATTCGCGTGAGAATCGCACTCTATGGGGTGAACGTATATCTTGGGGAGAAAGCATCAATATAATAGATCTTACTTATAATTTAAATCATTGGCAATTTTGTGCAGGCGTAATGATGCCTTTTGGCCGATATGACCGAGGATCAAAATCACTCAGTAAATGGAACATGAATGAGCAGCATATTCGTCTTGACATGCGAATTCCTTACATTCAGATCAGTTATAATCTTCAGTGGGGAAGACAAAAACAAGGTGTTGGCAAGTTGAGAAGTACCAGTGCCGACACCGACAAATCAGCGGCCGCAGGAAGATGAGGGTAAATACCTAAAATGACATTATGCAAAACGCATGATGCCATTAACATTTGATGTTCACTTAATTTGAGACACTCTATTCCTTTTAGGCCTTTGACTGAACTATGAGATAATCCCGGAAAAAACTCGTCATACGATTTTCAGCCACCGACATTCAGATTTCTTATGAAATTTTCACATGTCGGAAATTTTTTGTAATTTTGCACATGCAATTCACAAAGAGTTGCTTCCCAATGGACCGTATAAATTTTGATTTTCATCCGGCAGCCCCGACCGTAAGAAACTGGGGATTTCTTGAAAACTGGAAAAGCACCGCTTCCTGTTGAGTTGCTGTGAGAGTAACTCGACTCAGTTCTTATTCTAAAATAGAACTGATTAATCATTAATTAACGTCAATCTATTTTTTTATGAACAATCTTCGATTGCTCGCAGGGTGCGTTGTGTCTATCCTGCTGAGCGGTGGAGTGTGTGCTTACGGCCAGTCAGTTATAACACTTGAGGAAATATATCAATCTGCTGAAGCCAATAGTGCAAGGCTCCGCCCATTGATTACAGGCCAGTCTGAAGCTGATAAAGAGATCAGTGTGGCCAAGGCAGGACGTCTGCCCGATATAGAAGCATCCCTATCAGTGAGCTACATAGGGGATGGTTTCACCACAAAACGTAATTTCAGCGATTATCAGAAAGCCCCTATTCCTCATCTTGGCACAGGACTATCCATAGGAGTCACTCAACCTATCTATACAGGCGGTGCCATAACAAATGCTATTGATCTTGCGGAACTCAAATCGACAGCAGCAAGATTTGCTACAGATCTTCAACGCGACAACTTACGCTTTGAATTGACAGGATTCTATCTTGATATATATAAATTCAGCAACCTGCGACAGGTTGTTGAAAGTAATCTCTCGTCCGCCCGGAAAGTTCTTGCTGAGATGCTGGCGAGATATGAACAAGGAACCGTCTTGCAAAACGATATTACCCGCTACGAATTATTAGTGGCAAACCTCGAACTCCAGCTAATCAAGATCGACAATACCCTGGAGATTCTTAACAATAATCTGGTGACAGTCGCCGGATTACCGAAGGAAACGAAAGTGATACCTGACCCCACAATACTTGAGCGATCTTTGCCGATGCAAGGGGAGGAGTGGTGGCAGACAGAGGCCCAAAATAACTCTCCATCGCTGAAACTTGCCCGAAGTGGTGTCGACATAAGCCGGAAGGCAGAAGAACTTGTGAAGGCTGATCGGTTGCCTAAAGTCGGACTGCAAGCCGGTTGGACTATGGATGGTCCTATTCTTGTGGAAATCCCTCCCATCAACAGAAATCTAAGCTACTGGTATGTTGGTCTTGGGGTGAGCTACAATGTATCCTCACTCTATAAGACCAACCGCTCAATCGATAGAAGCAGACTTTCCACTAAGAAAGCTGTAGAGGAACTCGTTGCTGCTAATGAAGGTGTGAATCTCGCCGTCCGCGCCGACCATGTGCGCTATCTGGAGGCTTATGAGCAACTCAAGACCCAGCGTAAAAGTGTTGAACTGGCTGAACGCAACTATAACACTGTCGCCACACGCTATTCAGAAGGAATGGCACTCATTACCGATATGCTTGACGCGGCGGACTCCCGGCTCAGTGCACAACAGAAACTTGTCGATGCACGTATTGACATCATCTATTATTATTACAAACTTTTATTTACTTCCGGAAAGATATGAACCATCGCTCTAAGAAAATCTTATCATATATAGTATCCATTATCGTCATTGTTATAGCCGCCTTTTGGGTAGGAAGCAAGTTTATTCATCTTGGTGACGTTGAGTTTACCGACAATGCGCAGGTCTGCCAGCAGATTGTGCCGGTCAATAGCCGTGTACAAGGCTATATCAAGGAAATACGTTTTAAGGAATACCAAAAGGTCAGGAAAGGGGACACCTTGGTGATCATTGACGACGCTGATATGCGTCTCAACGTTGCGAGGGCAAAGGCAGACTATGCCAACGCTTTGGCCGGGCGTAGTGTCGCCGACCGTTCGGTAGCTTCCGCAAATGCAAATGTCGCTGTCAGCGAAGCTTCAATTGCTGAGGCGAAGGTGGTCATGGAGATGGCTGCTACTGACCTTGCCCGCTATGAAAAACTATTGGAAAAAGATGCCGTCACCCGTCAGCAATATGATGCCGCCAAGACCGACTATGAGGCCAAGAAAGCCCGCTATGAAATGCTTGCCCGACAGCGAAGCGCTACTTCCTCCGTTGTTGCTGTCAGCCGGGAGCGCATATCCCAGTCTGAGGCAGGCATTGAGCTCTCGAAAGCATTGCTTGAGACAGCTGAGTTAAATCTGAGCTATACCGTGATTCTCGCACCATGCGACGGCTTTACATCGCGCAAGACCATTCAGGTAGGACAACTTGTTCAGCCCGGCCAGACTCTGCTTGATATCGTGGATTCCGGTGATGTTTGGGTGACTGCCAACTATAAGGAAACACAGCTGAAGCATATCGAGCCAGGAAGTAAGGTTGAGATAAGGGTTGATGCGATTCCCGACGTGACATTCGAGGGAGAAGTGTCTTCTATATCGACAGCTACGGGCGCGTCGCTATCGCTGATGCCGCAGGATAACTCAGCCGGTAATTTCGTCAAGGTGCGCCAGCGTATTCCTGTCAGGATTGAGTTTGCACCCGGCAACCCTCCTGAGGCCATGACTAAACTGCGTGCAGGCATGAATGTGGAATGTAGTGTGAAGTACTGATATGGCAGATTGGCATGCACCTCAGGGTCCGTTTGATATTCCGGACGTCAGAGGTATTATACCGCGACGGCTGAAACCCTGGCTGTTCATATTCTTTGTGTTGATAGTGCAGTTCTCCGGAGGATTGTATCTGGCCGCCGCCTCAGATATGGTAGGCACTACTGCGCTGATGCAGGAGGATATACTGATGGCCGGATATGCATCCCTTGTCGGCCTCGCAATCAACTTTGCGGTGATGTTCCGAATTAAGTTTCGTTTCTCTACCCGTACCCAGCTGATAGTTTGCGGCATCGTGTTGATAGTTGCCAACATGATTTGTGCCCATACCGATAGTGTGCCCCTGCTGGTTGCTACTTGCTTCGTGGCAGGTTGGTTTCGCATGCAAGCCACTCTTGCGTGTAACTCAACGATTCAGTTGTGGCTAACTCCGGTCCGCGACATGGCGGTATTTTTCTGCTACGTCTATATCCTCGTTGATAGCGTCATACAGTTGAGTGGTATTGCTACTATCTATACTGCTTTTCATGCGCAGTGGGAATACATGCATTGGATCATGATTGGTTTGCTTGCCCTTATGATTCTAATGGTGATTATCCTTCTTAAACCGGTGCGTGCCCCAATGTTTATCCCATTGCTTGGTATAGACTGGATTGGAGCGGGACTGTGGAGTGTGTTTATGCTTTGCTTCACATTCATCTGCGTGTATGGGAATTTCTATGATTGGTGGGAATCTGTCGAGATTAAGGGAGCAGCGCTGCTCGGACTTGTCTGCATGGCGATCAATCTATGGAGGGCAACATTCCTTCACCATCCCTATATTTCGTTTATGGCGATGAAGAACCGGAATGTAATCCGAGCCACACTCGTCTATCTCGTATTTTTTACCCTCTTAGCGACGGAGCATGTTTTCGAACACACTTATGCCGCTAATATCCTGGGATTTGATGAAACTAACCTTATAGATCTCAACTGGTATGTCTTCGTAGGAATAGTAGTGGGTTGCGGATTCACTTATTTCACTTTTGCCCTTCGGAAATGGACATATAAGACGATGACTGCGATTGGTTTTGCACTTGCTTCCGTCTATTTGGCCTATTTCTATTTCCTAATTGATTATGGGGTGGAAAAGGATATGCTGTTTATTCCCCTGTTTGCTCGCGGTATGGCATCGGTCATTATCTCAATTGTATTCCTCACGTCAATTGTGCAGAGTGGACTCCCCTTTACAGTATTCCCTCAGGCATTGACCATAAATGGTTTTACAGGTGCCGTAATGGGAGCCACCTTAGGGCCTGCCATTATTGGGGAATTCCTGAGGCACACAGTAGCTAAGAATTTGTCTCTTTTAAGCGCAAATGTAGTCGATTTCAATCCTAATGTGAATCTGATGTCGTTAGGATCTATCTTCGGTGAAATCCAGTTGCAGGCTCTCATAGTTTCGATGAAAGAGATTTATGGTTGGCTCCTGATAATGGCTTTGGTAAGTCTTTGCTTGATCCTCATAGGTTATGGCCCCGTTCGTCCCTGGGCTATCTTTCCGAAGTGGAGCACCATCCGTCGCAGCATCAAGCATCTCGTACGCACTTCAGAGCAACAGAGGGTCTGACTCGTTTCGCAGATTTTTTAATTTTTTTTGAAAATATTTGGTAGATTCGGATTTTATTCGTAATTTTGCATCGTGAAACCCACGCGATGTGGGGTCTTCATCGGGCGAATACCAGAGTGGCCAAATGGGGCAGACTGTAAATCTGCTGGT
>CAYSMP010000078.1:0-17518 GCA_964432215.1 uncultured Sangeribacter sp. | reverse complement strand
TCTTCAAAGAAGAGATGGTGCCCAACGATGCAGTTCAAGCTGCCCTCAAATAAGATAATATTCCTTTATATAAAAGCAGATGTGCCTTCAGAGGCACATCTGCTTTTATATATCGTCCAGTATCTCGTTTCGACCAAAATATGAACACTTCAAGATCTTCTAAAAATGTAAAAACCATACAATCTCACAACAAAAAACACATCTATCTATTGCATTTCTAATTTTTATGTGCTATTTTTGTAATTGCAAAATACGCACAAACACGAAACTGCATATAAAATGAACAAATACGGTTATCTGAGAGTGGCTGCCGCTTATCCAAAAGTAGAACTTGCGGATCCCGGTGTTAACTCTGTAAGAATATCAGAAATGATCATGAGCCTTTCGAAAAAAGGGGCCCGCTTGATCGTTTTTCCTGAACTTTGCCTGACTGGCTATACATGTGGCGACCTATTCAATCAGCCTACACTGCTTAACGCTGCCATGCGTCAGCTTGGATTTCTCCAGCAGGTCACTAAAGAATCGCATGTCACTGCAGTCGTAGGTCTCCCCGTAAGATACAGGGGGCGTCTCTACAATTGTGCAGCCGTGATTCAATATGGAGAGATACTTGGCATCGTACCGAAATGCTATCTTCCAAACTATGATGAGTTTTATGAAAAACGTTGGTTCTCTTCCGGTCTGAAATTAAATCTTCCGGAAGGCAAAGAATATAATATCATAGATATTGACAGCCATGCGATACCTTTCGGAATAAATCTCCTCTTTCGAATTGAAAATGCGAAGTTTGGAGTGGAGATTTGTGAAGATATGTGGGTGCCAAATCCCCCAAGCACGACAATGAGCGTTGCCGGTGCTGACATTATCGCAAACCTAAGTGCCACCAATGAAGTGATCGACAAACACGCTTTTCTTCTTTCTCTAATCAAAGAACGCTCTTCAAGGTGTAAATGTGGATATGTCTACGCTTCCGCCGGCGCGGGAGAGTCAAGCACCGACCTTGTATTTGCAGGAAATGCCATAATTGCAGAAGACGGACAAATACTTCGAAAATCAGATAGATTCAAAAGAGAAGAGGGATATTGCATCGCAGACATTGATGTAGAAAAACTGCGAAATACACGTCAGCGCCAGTCAAGCTTCGGACAAAACGATATCGTGCTTCCAACTTTCGGATCGGAAGACTTCACGGCTACTCAAGCCGAACCGGCGGATCTGATGAGAGAAATAAACCCCTACCCTTTCCTTTCTTCCGATAAAGTCAAATTTGATGAGCAATGCGAAGAAATTATAACCATTCAGGCATGGGGTCTTGAACAAAGACTACTTGCTACACATTGCCGTTGCCTGGTAGTAGGAATATCAGGAGGGCTTGACTCTACACTTGCACTCCTTGTGGCCATCAAGGCATTTGATGATCTTGGTATAGACAGAAAAGGAATTATCGGAGTTACCATGCCCGGATTCGGGACATCAGACAGAACACATAACAATGCCGTAGAACTGATGGAGCGAATGGGAATCACCCATATAGAGATTAATATCTCTGAAGCAGTGAAACTTCATTTTAAAGACATTGATCATGACATTAACGTTCATGATGCTACTTATGAGAACTCCCAGGCTCGCGAAAGAACCCAAATACTTATGGACCTTGCCAATAAATATGGTGGTATGGTACTTGGAACCGGCGACTTGTCCGAGCTCGCTCTCGGATGGTGTACCTACAATGGCGATCACATGTCGATGTACAGTGTAAATGCTTCTGTTCCCAAAACACTTATACGGCCACTTGTCCGCAGAGTAGCCCAAGATTATGATGACGAAACCAGAAATATTCTTGAAGATATCGTGAGCACTCCAATCAGCCCGGAACTGGTGCCGACAGATCAAGAAGGAAATATTGCACAAAAGACTGAAGACCTTGTAGGCCCCTACGACCTACACGATTTCTTTATATATCATTTTGTAAAGGAAGGGTTCCCCCCAGCCAAGATTTTTGCCCTTGCATGCAAGGCTTTTGCCGAGGGTCCCTATCAGGACGGCCGACCTACTTTCAGCAGGCAGACCATTAAGAAATGGCTTATTGTCTTCATGCGTAGATTTTTCAATCAACAGTTCAAACGCTCCTGCATGCCAGATGGTCCGAAAGTTGGACCGGTGTCATTCTCCCCGAGAGGAGATTGGAGAATGCCATCTGACGCAATTGCGCGTCTATGGATATCTGAAGCTGAGGCTATCCAAGCATAAGACAGACGTATGGAAGAAAAAAACATTTCAGACCAGAAGTCCAAAGAGCTTCGATATGATGAGGCTGACCTTAAAGAAGCATTGAGGGTCTTGAAAGCAGGAGGTATAATTCTATATCCAACCGATACCGTATGGGGTATCGGTTGCGATGCTACCAACGAGGAAGCTGTAAGAAAGATATACCAACTGAAACAACGTGCAGATTCCAAATCAATGCTCGTGCTTGTAGGTTCAGATGGTATGCTTCAACGCAGTGTGAAAGAGGTCCCCGATATTGCATGGCAACTCATCGATGTGGCAGTAAATCCGATGACTATAATCTATGACCATCCTGTAGGAATAGCAGAAAACTTAAGAGCAGAAGATGGGAGCCTTGGCATTCGCATCACGTCTGAAAAATTCAGTCGGACTCTGTGTGAACGCATGAGAGGTCCCATCGTTTCCACGTCGGCAAATATTAGCGGCAAACCGACTCCTATGACTTTTGCAGAAATATCATCGGATATAAAAAATGGAGTGGACTATGTCTGCAAATTTCGCCAGAAGGAAAAAGCACCTTCCCGACCTAGCAACATCATCAAAATTACGAAGGGAAACATCATTAAGGTTATCAGATGATTGGGAAAATGGCATCTGCAGGAATGGAGCGTACGAAGCTCGTGTTGACGGATTGGATCACCGCCAACATATCTTTCGTACTCTTCAATCTTCTCAGATATTTCGAAGGGTCACATGTACCATATAGTATAGATTCGGCCCTAAGATATATATTACAACCTAAGCTTTGCCTTGAACAGGCTATCATCCCTATATGCCTTCTTGGGCTATATTGGCTATCTGGATTTTACAACAATCCTTTTGGAAAGTCCAGATTCAACGAATTGATGAATACTGCGATAATATCTATTATCAGCACTATCCTTATCCACCTTGCTCTTCTGACCAACGATCAGATGAACAATATAACGTCTAATCTACTGCAGATCATAATCATATTTATTATCTTTTTTTCATTGACACTGACAGGAAGATTGATTGTGATCAACAACCAGATAAAGCATTTTAAGAGTAGAGACTGGAAGTATACAGTCGTGATAGTGGGAGATTCCCTGAAAGCTCATTCACTGTCAGACCGTATGAAGGAAAGCAAAGCTGTAATCAGCTATTCCATCGAAGGCTTCTTCAAGATTCCGGGTGAAAATAATCTTTCAGCCGACGCAATGGATCTTGATATGCTGGCAGATTTCTGCAGATCAAAAAATATTGATCAGATAATTCTTGCACCTGAAAAATCAAGTGAAGAACAAGTGCTAAATCTTGTATATCGCCTTTTCCCGATAGGAAAACCTATCAAACTCTCTCCAGATACTATAAACTTCATGACTTCCTCCATTACATTGAAGGACATAAATGGGTTCCCACTTGTAGACCTTACTCACTCAAGTATGTCGGAAGCAGAAAAGAACATCAAACGAACATTTGACGTGATCGTAAGCTTTCTTATGATTTGTATTCTCAGTCCGCTCTTTCTTATTCTCGCATTTAGAGTGAAGAGGGAATCTGAGGGTCCCGTGTTTTACAAGCAGGAACGAATCGGCTTGAAAGAACGTCCTTTCAATATCATCAAGTTTCGTACTATGTTTACAGATGCCGAAGCCGACGGACCACAACTTAGTAACGATGATGATCCACGAGTCACCAAATCTGGCCGTGTGATGCGGAAATATCGACTTGACGAGCTTCCTCAGTTCTGGAATGTACTGAAAGGTGAAATGAGCATTGTAGGACCGAGACCTGAACGAAAGTTTTTTATCAATAAAATCATCGAAAAGGCACCATATTATACTCTCCTTTATCAGACCCGACCTGGAATAACTTCATGGGGAATGGTGAAATACGGTTATGCTTCAAGAATAGACGAGATGATAGAACGCTCAAAATACGATCTTCTCTACATTTCGAATATGTCTGTTCTCGTCGACCTGAAAATAATGCTCTATACCGTCTTGACCATTTTGGAAGGTAAGGGGAAATAAGCATCAATCATAAATATCAACAAGTCAACTATCAAATACATTGGCATATAAAGAAACACATAACAGATTCACTGAATGGTGGGCAGAAATAGTGCAGTGGCGCCAAAGACACATTAAGGAGAAAAACTTTGTGATAATGCTGGCTCTGGTAGTCGGTGTGGTCTGCGGTTTTGCTGCTCAACTTCTGAAATTTCTTATCCATTACATCGCCCTTCACCTCACTTCTCACTTCAGCGCTACTACTGCCAATTGGCTTAACCTTGTCTATCCTGTAGTGGGAATAATAATTGTCACTCTCTTCATCCAATATGTGGTGAAAGACAATGTAAGCCATGGTGTGACAAAGGTGCTCTATGCTATCTCCCGCAGAAAGTCAAGGCTAAAGAAGAAGCATTGCTATGCGTCGCTTGTTGGCTCAGCTATCACCATCGGTTTTGGAGGATCAGTCGGAGCCGAGGGTCCTATCGTTTATACGGGAGCTGCTATAGGATCAAATATTGGCCAGGCTTTCAGGCTTTCACCCAGAATCCTGATGCTTCTTGTAGGCTGCGGTGCAGCTGCAGGCATTGCAGGAATATTCCGAGCGCCTATAGCTGGCATGCTATTCACCTTGGAGGTTTTGATGATAGATCTCACCGGCACTACTGTGATGCCTTTGCTGATTGCCTCAATTTCTGGAGCTACGGTAGCATACGTGCTTGAAGGCTATGGTGCGGAATTCTTTTTCTCGCAAAGCGAGCCATTCCACACAAACCGTATTCCATGGACTATTTTACTTGGAATCCTGTGTGGATTCGTGAGCTTGTATTTCACACGAGCCATGTTTATGCTTGAGAAATGGTTTGGAGCATTCAAAAGCAGATGGATAAAAATCACGATAGGAGGAGTAATACTTGCCGGACTGATATTCGTGTTTCCTCCCCTATATGGTGAAGGATATGAAGCGATCAACACTCTGCTCGACGGCAATACACAAGGTATTCTTGACGGCACTATCTTCTATGGAGATAGAATTAATCCATGGTCAATCACTCTCTTCGTAGCATCCCTAATCCTGACAAAAGTATTCGCTACCACTGCCACCAATGCTGCTGGAGGAGTCGGAGGTACATTTGCGCCGTCACTATTTGTAGGTGCTATGACAGGCTTCTTGTTCGCTTATGTCTTCAATCTTATGGACTTTGGGATCTCGCTCAGTCAGAAAAATTTCACACTCATGGGAATGGCCGGAGTCATGAGCGGAGTGATGCATGCACCACTAATGGCAATCTTCCTCACGGCTGAAATGACCGGTGGATATAACCTCTTTCTCCCCCTTCTCATCGTATCGACTCTATCTTACATGACTATATTGGCATTCGAACCATACAGTATATACACGATGCGATTGGCAGAAAAAGGAGACCTTATAACTCACGAGAAAGATCGCACAGTCCTTACTCTGCTAAAAATAGACAATGTCATCGAACGCGACTTCATTGAAGTTCATCCCGAACAAAGCCTGAAAGAGATGGTTCAAGTAATTTCCCAATGTAACCGAAACCTATATCCGGTGACTGATTCTCAAGGTATGCTGAAAGGAATTGTCCTACTTGACGACATAAGAAATATAATGTTCCGTCCGGATCTGTATCGCAAGATGCATGTCAGCCGTTTCATGGCCATGCCTCCGGCAAGGATAGAAATTACAGACAGCATGGATAAGGTGATGAATACTTTTGATAAGACTGGCGCGTGGAATCTCCCGGTGGTAGATCAAGGCAAATATGTCGGATTTGTATCAAAGTCAAAGATATTCAATTCATACCGTCGTGTCTTAAAGCATTACTCTGATGATTAGAAGGCGAAAATTGAATACAGGGTTAGGAGTATATGGGATCAAGTGATTCTCATGGTTGGAATTAAACAAATTAAGCTTTGTCAGAATGGAAAAGAAAAATCTCAAAATAGTTTTTTTTGGAACTCCTGAATTTGCCGTCGAAAGTCTCGACGCTTTAATCAAAAATGACTACAATGTAGTGGGTGTAGTGACTATGCCCGACAAGATTGCTGGCCGCGGCCACAAATTGTATCAGAGCGACGTGAAGAGATACGCGCTGGCGCACGACCTCAATATTCTTCAACCGGAAAAACTGAAATCTGAAGAGTTTCTCGCATCCTTAAGTGCACTTGATGCCGATCTCTTCATTGTGATAGCATTCCGAATGCTTCCCAAAGAAGTGTGGCAAATGCCACGACTCGGCACGTTCAACCTCCATGCTTCACTTCTTCCCAAATATAGGGGTGCAGCCCCTATCAACCGTGCAGTTATGAACGGAGACACCGAGACAGGTGTGACCACTTTCTTCCTAAAGCATGAGATCGACACCGGCGACATGATACTGCAACGAAAGATTGAAATTCGGCCGGAAGATAATGTCGGAGATGTACACGATAGACTTATGCATCTCGGTGCTGGAATGGTAGTGGAGACAGTTGATGCAATTGTCGAAGGCACTTTGACCACTACACCCCAACCGGATGGAGAGTTTACTCCGGCTCCTAAAATTTTCAAAGAAGACTGCCGCATAGACTGGTCTAAGAGCAGCCGCGACATACACAACCATGTCAGAGGACTAAGCCCATATCCTGCATCATGGACGGTAATCGTAGAAGAAACAGGTCGACCTCTTGAATGCAAGATATTTGAGACCCGCCTAATTGAAGACTCCTGTCATGGAACAGAACCTGGTGCTATAAAGAGAGATGGCAAACGCCTATTGGCTGCTTGCGGTGACAAATGGCTTGAAATACTATCTTTGCAACCGGCCGGAAAAAAACGAATGGCAGCCGACGCATTCCTGCTTGGCTACCATCCTTCCCATATGCAATGATCAAAGTTTTATTCGTGAGGCAATTGAGTCTATGCTTTTTAGTTCTTCTTCAGAGAATGCTTTCGACTTCACGGCCTTCAGTGAATCTGCAAGCTGAGCAGTGCTGCTGCATCCTACAATGACGGAGGTCACTCCATTATGCGCCAATATCCAGGAAAGTGCCATCTGTGCCAATGTCTGTCCCCTACTGGCTGCAATGTCGTTCAGGGCTCGGACATTGGCAATAAGTTCTTCATTAATCTGTGAAGTTTTCAAGAAGCGCTGTTGCATTGCCCTTGAATCTGAGGGAATGCCATGAAGGTAGCGGTCAGTCAGAACGCCTTGAGCAAGTGGTGAGAAAGCAATGAATCCGGATCCATTTTCAACTACACATTCAAGAGTTCCATCAGTCTCTACCCTGCGGTCGATAAGGTTAAGACGGTCTTGAAAAAGAAGGCAAGGAGTGTCGCGCTTCTTCAAGTATTCAAAAGCAAATCTTGATGCTTCAGCCGGCCAGCGTGAGATACCTATATAGAGGGCTTTCCCCATTCTAACTATATCAACAAGAGCCTGTAGAGTTTCTTCAAGAGGTGTCTCAGGATCATAGCGATGACTATAGAATACATCAAAATAGTCAAGTTTCGTACGACGCAAGCTCTGATTGATTGAAGCCATTAGATATTTCCTCGATCCCCAGTTGCCATATGGACCAGGCCACATGTCATACCCGGCTTTAGAGGCCACAAACATTTCATCGCGATAAGGGCGAAAAGACTTATCATAGACATATCCGAATGTCTCTTCCGCCGTGCCGTAGCCTGGACCATAATTATTCGCAAGATCAAAGGATGTCACCCCATGGTCAAAAGCAAATCTCATAATGTCTTTACTTCGCTCAAGGGGAGCTGTCTCACCAAAATTATGCCAAAAGCCGAGCGACAGTTCTGACAACAGAATACCACTTTTTCCACTTCTTCGATACTCCATGCCAGCATCATATCTTCCGGCATTTGCTTTATATATTTCCTCTATCATTTGTCATCGGATTTAGATTTATTTCACAAAGATAATAAAATTCATCCACATTCCCAACAGTTGAAGAGCGATTAATATTGGATTCTAAACTGATTTTGTAGCAACAATTTTCTTTACTGCTCAAAACAATGTGGATACAAAAAGATTTTTACAAATAATTTTATAATTTCAGTTTTTTTTTGTAACTTTGCATTCCCAACAGGTAAAAATATGAACGCAGGCTATGCACTGCAAAAATGGTATTAACTACAGGTTAAGTCATTTTGACAAAAAGATAATGTTAAAGAAGAGTACACTTGAACACATAATAAGCAATGATATGTCGGAAATGTGGAATGCGCTTCTTCCGGAAGAAAAGCGTATTGTCACTGACAACTTCATCATATCCACATTTAAGAAGAACCAAATTATTTATTCCGAAACCGAAAATCCGGAATATCTATGGTGTCTGCTGAAAGGAAAGGTCAAGATGTATAAAGCCGGCATAGGCGACAGGGTTCAAATACTTCGTCTTTACAGTCCAGTTCAATATTTTGGATATAGGGCTTATTTTGCTCAGGAGCCTTATCTCTCTTCTGCGGCTGCCGTAGAGGAGTCTGTTCTCGGACGGGTTCCCATGCAGATCGTAGAAAAACTCATAAGAGGCAATATCAACTTAGCAATGTTTTTCATACATGAGCTCTCCCGCAACCTTGGAGGCTCCGACACAAAGATAGTCAACCTAACGCAAAAACATATACGAGGACGTCTTGCAGATGCTCTCTTGCTTTTACGTGACAACTATGGACTGGAGGATGATGGCGCGACACTTCGCATCTATATGAGCCGTGAAGATCTTGCAAGCCTCAGTAATATGACTACTGCCAATGCTATCAGAACGCTCGCTACATTCGTTTCAGAGAAACTTATCCTGGTAGATGGACGAAAGATCAAGATAATTGATGAAGAACAGCTTCAAAAAATTTCCAAAAACGGATGAGATAATCTCATTCAAGACTTTTGATAATAAAACCGACCGGATTCATGTGATGATGAATCCGGTCGGTTGCCTTATATTTAAGAATTAAGCTGACATTTGAGTATTCTACGATCGATCTTCCCATTTGAAGTCCTGGGAATCTTACCGACTATGACAATATCTTTTGGTGATTTTACTCCAAGATCAAGGATTTTACGATATTGGCGCAGACGCACTCCTACCGCCATCATAAGAAGATCATCTTCTATGGCTTGCTCCGGTCGCTCAACAACAAGCACCAATTTCTCGCCCCATTTTCGATCTTCGACTGAAGAAAGGCAATAGTCGAATGCTATAAATGAACCAAGGCGGCGCTCAAGTTCCTCCGGAATAATCTTTATTCCTCCACTGATTATGCAATTGTCTGATCGACCTAAAATTCTAAATTGTCCGGGGCCTTCAATCACTGCCATATCATTCGTAGACAACATTGTGCCATCCGGCATTCCTATTATCAAACATCCATCAGCATCAACATCCACAGTGATACCATCCAGCACTGTAAAAGGACTATCTTCTTCCGTAACCTTTCTGAGGGCTATATGGGAAGCGGTCTCAGTCATTCCATACGTTTCCCATACATCATATCCTGAAAGGACTATCCTACGCCGAATGGCAGCTGGAATGGCTGAACCACCAATCAATATATGTCTCAATCCATGCCATGCTTCAGATGCATCAAGAATCCAATCCATCTGGGCAGGAACCACTGAAAGCAAATCTATCCTCTCATTCTTCTCTACATTTTCAAGCGGACACAAAGAAGGTTGTTCCGACGTCAGTATGCAACCTGCAACATCAGCTCTGACCGTCATCATTTTAGATGCAATATACTTAAAGTCAAGACATGTGTGAAGCCTGCTTTCTTCGGATATTGAGAAAAAAATATCTGTACGCCGAGCACTTTCACGCATGAATTCCTTCATAAGGCGTATCTCCTTAGGCTCTCCGGTTGACCCTGATGTTTGACACACCACATAGTCATTCGCATCATGCCAAATACGTTCAAATTCCTTTTGCGTCATATCAAGATCTCCAATCAAGTGATGAATATATATCATTTTCAATTGGCATCGTAGGGTCATAGCTCAATCTGTCAGACTCAAGACGTAGAGGGCACTCGAAATTATTAGTAAAGAGAGCACCTGTCCCAAGACCTTGAGCAATAGATGTGTTAAGCGTTGCAGTCCATTGTGCTAAAGCATTAAGACCTACATTTGACTCCAACGCAGAAGTCACCCACCAGCCAATACCTCTTTCTTCTGCCAATCTTATCCATTCCTCTGCTCCTGAAAAGCCACCACACAATGAAGGCTTAAGAATCACATAGGCAGGAGCTATAACATTTAGCAACTCCTCCTTCGACTCTCTGCTATATACTCCTATAAGTGATTCGTCAAGAGCAATCTTAAGAGGAGACACCTGACATAGAAACGCCATCAATTCCGGATTGCCAGGCGCTATAGGCTGCTCTATGCTATGCACGCCCATGTCAGCAAGACGCTTCAATCTTGGGAGTGCGTTATCCATTGAGAATCCACCATTTGCATCTACTCTCACCTGAAGGTCAGAATCCGAATAATGCCTCCGGATATATTCAAGCATTGCAACCTCCCTTTCCCAATCAATAGCACCTATCTTCAATTTAATACAATGGAATCCATCTTTGACCTTCTCATCAATACGGCTTATCATTTCATCGAAATTGCCCATCCATACAAGTCCATTGATCTCGATGCTTCCTTTCCCATCGGTGAAAGCTGAAGGAAAATAGATATGACGGCATCCTCCAGCATAGTCACGCAGAGCCTGTTCAAGACCAAACATGATGCTGCTATGGTGTGAGAGATCGGTTTCCTTTCCAAGAGCTATATTAGCCAGCAATTCCACAAGCTTATAGCCATAATTGCCATCTGCCTCAGGAGACAAACCAGGAAATACCGAACACTCACCGATTCCAAATCTTGAGGGATCCGACTCATCATAGACTTTAATGAAAAATGTTGGTTTCTCAGTAAGGACACCACGGCTTGTACCAGCAGGATTCTTGAATTTGAGTAGATATGGAGCGTAAGCGAGTCTCATGGGAACATCGGATATTGATCGAAATCTGGATCACGCTTCTCAAGGAATGCATTTTTTCCCTCCTGAGCTTCATCCATAAGATAATACATTAAGGTAGCATCTCCGGCAAATTCCATCATACCACGCTGTCCATCAAGTTCCGCGTTAAGGGCACGCTTGATCATACGTATTGCAAACGGAGAACGCTTCATAATGGTTCGACACCAGTATACAGTAGTCTCTTCAAGTTTATCAAAGGGTACCACACAGTTGACCATTCCCATTTCAAGAGCTTCCTGAGCTGAATATTGCTTGCAAAGGAACCATATTTCACGTGCTTTCTTCTGGCCCACGCACCGGGCAAGATAAGAGCTACCAAAGCCTGCATCGAAACTTCCTACCTTAGGACCAGTCTGACCAAATTTTGCATTTTCAGAGGCTATCGAAAGATCGCAAAGCACCTGAAGCACGTTGCCTCCCCCAATCGAGTATCCGTTGACCATTGCTATCACAGGCTTCGGGATGCTTCTGATAGCATGGTGCATCTCAAGTACGTTAAGACGAGGCGTCCCGTCTTCATCAACGTAACCACCTATACCCTTCACATTTTGGTCGCCACCTGAACAGAAAGCCTTGTCGCCGGCACCGGTCAGCACAACTACACGGATATCGCTTCTTTCGCGGCATATGCGCATCGCATCAAGCATCTCAAAATTGGTCTTTGGACGAAAGGCGTTATATACTTTTGGACGATTTATTGTGATCTTAGCAATTCCTTCAAATTCTTCAAAGAGTATATCCTCATATACTTTTATTGTTTTCCAATCAAACATATACCATTTTATTTAAGATTCACAAGCTCCATTTCATTCAACTTTTGCTTGCTTAAGTTGTATAAAATTTATAACTACGTTTCTAAAGAAATTTATCTTTTTTTATTTTTGATAAAATATCCTGCTAATATCTCAGCACTTTCCTTCGGAGGGGTACGCACTATAAGCATGCGGGGATAACTGGACTCAGCGGAAAGCCATTCCAAACTCTCCTCAAGCTGCTGCATATCTTCTGCTTCGACTACATCAATGGAATATGCGGTTGCTATTTCTACCATATCGGGAAGATCATCAACACAAAAATATTTCTCAAGAGTAGCCTCCGGTATTGTCGAAGTAGACTTAATGAATCTGAATATGCCACCACCAGAATTGTCAAGCACCACTATCCTCATGTCATATGGTATATTGCTAAGAGCTGATGCGCCAGAGTCATAGAGCCAAGAAATATCCCCGGTCAGTAAGGTAGTCTGTCCGATATATGCCCATGCTCCTCCAATCGCGGTAGAAGTGCTTCCGTCAATCCCAGATACTCCCCTATTGCAATATTCTGCATGACATGTGTGCGGTATGAGCTGCGAGTATCTTATTGCAGTGCCGTTTGATACAAAAAAATTTTCAAACTTGAAATGTCTAAACAAAAAGTCGAGTGCTTTCAAATCTGACCAACCACATGCATCAATATATCTTCTTGAAAGAGATGCCGAACGCTTCCTTAATTCAGACCAAGCCAAAGAATATCCGGATTTGGGTGTCAGTTTTGACTTGCGGATTGCGCCGACCAACTGTCTGAAAAAAGGTGCCGGTGCCACATCAATCCTGTGAGTCAAGGCTTTAAAGCAATCGCAAAAATAATTGGAATGCCCTATACTCCAATGCCTCAATGGAGGGTAGTCGCGGAGATACTGCTTGAGTTTCCTTGACACGAGAGCTCCACCTATCGAGATTACAATGTCAGGACGCATTTCTCGTTTTTCCGTTTCATTCATATCGCATAGCACAGAGTCGATCATAGTCGACATAGGCTGAGGATCATGAAGATTAGCAATGGTCTCTGCCATTACTGCGACATTCGGATAGGAAGAAAACATACGCAACGCCCTGTCGAGTTTATGATCGGGAGCGCAAAATCCCGCTACAACCAGAATTCTGGCATTGGCGGCCTCAATAGCAAATGTTTTCAATATATCCTGATGTAATACCTCCGCAGCCGATACACTCGTTACAACTCGTTGAGCGTAAGTTGTATCTTCTACTATTTCCCCCAAAGGATCGGAAAGTTGAACATTAATGTGTACAGGTCCAGGTTTCCCCTCAAATGCTTTCACTAATGCTTCGTTGACTGTTCGGTTGATAGTCCATCTCACCTCTTCAGTGTACTCTTTGTAATGTCCTTCAGCAATCGCTCTCACGTCATAGCTTCCTTTGACTATATGAGAAAGAACTCCATACTGTCTGATAGTCTGAGAATCATCTTGATCAATCCATTCACGTGGGCGGTCGGCAGAAATCACAATAAGAGGTATTCCAGAGTAGTAGGCTTCAGCTACAGCAGGAGCATAATTTAGCACAGCTGAGCCGGATGTGCAGACGAGTGCAACCGGTCTTTGCTGTATGAGGGCACACCCGTAGGCCTGGAAGGCGGCACTTCGCTCGTCTATGACCACATGCTTCTCTATCTCTTCACATGCTTCCAAGGCTATAAGAAGAGGTGCATTTCGCGAACCGGGACTACAATATGCTGTCTGCACTCCGTGTGCACGCAACAACTCGACTATCTGGCGGCAATATATATTGGAAGTATTCTGCATGTATATTTATATAAACATGAGCGACGAAAGCCGCCGCTCCATGAATAAATCTAAAATAGGCAATTCCTATGTCGCATTATGGCGTCAGATTGCCGATCTTACTATGCCTCTGTTGGAATTCTCTACAAAATTGACAATCTCATCTCTATATTTAGATGGAGCGCATACTTCAAGTATCATCTTGATCGCATTGGTCACATTGAGGTCACTTAGATAAAGAATTCGATAGATTTCTTGAATCTGCTGTATTTCCTCCGGTTTGAAACCACGACGTTGAAGTCCGATGGAGTTTAGGCCAACATAAGAAATCGGCTCACGGGCAGCCTTAATGAAAGGAGGTATATCCTTATTTACAAGTGCACCACCTTGAAGCATAACGTTTCGGCCAATATGACAGAATTGATGGATTAGGCTTCCTCCTCCAATTACAGCACAATCGTCTATTATCACTTCGCCTGCCATCTGGGCAGCATTCGAAATGACTATTTGGTTTCCTATCAAGCAATCATGAGCAATATGGGAATATGCCATGATTAGACAGTTTTTTCCTACAACGGTTTTACCTTTGGAAGCTGTGCCGCGATGAACTGTGACGCATTCACGAAGGACAGTGCCATCGCCAATATATGCATAAGTTTCTTCTCCTCGGAATTTTAGATCCTGAGGCACCGCTGCTACAGTCGCACCGGGGAATATCTTTACGCCATCACCGATACGCGCACCCGGATAGATATTGACGTTGCAGTCAATCTCGCAGTTGTCTCCGATCACCACATCCTCGTGGATTGTAGTGAAGTTTCCGATCTTTACGTTATTGCCTATTTTGGCATCCGGATGTATGCAATTCATCTGTGCCATAACCTTACTTATTCTTTATGATTTGCGCCATGAATTCAGCCTCACATACGATCTTCTCTCCTACGAAGGCGTAACCCTTAACGACAGCGCAACCACGACGAATCTCTGTCATGAGCGATACATTAAGAAGCAAAGTATTACCGGGTACTACTTTTTGGCGAAACTTCACGTTGTCGATCTTCAAGAAGTAGGTGGAATATTTCTCTGGCTCCTCAAGGAAGTTGAGCACCAGTACACCGGCGGCCTGAGCCATGGCCTCAACTTGAAGCACTCCCGGCATTACAGGTTCCTGCGGGAAATGCCCCTGGAAGAAAGGCTCATTTACGGTGACATTTTTGACAGCTACACAATGTTTGCGGTCAAGTTCGATAATCTTATCAATTAGCAGGAATGGATAGCGGTGTGGAAGAAGTTTCTTGATGCCGTTGACATCAATCAGCGGAGCCAAATTGGGATTATATACAGGACTTTGAATTTCAGTGTGCTTGACTTCCTTACGGAGCATACGTGCAAATTTATTATTGACAGTATGTCCGGGACGGATAGCCACTACCCTTCCCTTGAGAGGGCGACCGATAAGAGCAATATCACCGATGACATCCATCAGTTTATGACGAGCCGGCTCATTATCCCATTGAAGAGGTTTTGGATTTATATATCCCAGCTTATCAACAGTCATGTGATCGACTTTCACAGCATCACATATCTCATTGATTTTCTCCTGCGAAACAGGCTGATCATAGATCACAATACTATTCTGAAGATCACCCCCCTTTATAAGACCATGCTGAAGAAGAGCCTCAATCTCCCGAACGAAAACAAACGTGCGGGCACTACCAACCTCCTGTCGGAAATCTGCCAAGTCGTCAAGGACTGCAAACTGATTCGGAAGAATGGGTGAATTATATTCCACCATAACTTCTACACTGAAGCCCTCATCCGGATAGATTGTGATAGTAGCACCACTCTCATCTTTATATTGTATCTTCTCCTTGATTATATAATAATCTTTATCGGCGTTGAGCTCTTCCAATCCTACTTCCTCGATTTTTTCAGTGTATTCAGTTGCACTTCCATCAAGAATAGGCAGTTCAGGCCCATCTACCTCTACAAGACAGTTGTCGACACCATAAGCATAAAGAGCAGCCATGGCGTGTTCAATTGTGCTTACTCTGGCATCTCCCTTACCTATGACAGTACCCCGGGTCGTATCAATTACGTTCTCAGCGAGAGCATCAATGACAGGCTGATTCTCAAGATCTATTCTTTTAAACTTTATACCGAAATTGGCAGGAGCCGGATTGAATACAGCTGTCAGGTGTCTTCCTGAATGAAGGCCCTTTCCCTCCACTTTAATCGGGGCTTTTAAAGTAAGTTGATTCATATTTTATATCTTTATTTTTTCTTAATTATAATGGAAAAAACCGAACCTTCTACTTCTTACGGTTCAGTTCATTGAAAAGTTCTTGAAGTCTGTTGATATAGACAGTGTTTCTTGCAAACTTTCGGATGTCTACAGCCGGATAACCCATAAGGCGTTCGCGGTCGCCAACATTGCCGGAAATTCCGGACTGAGCTCCGAACTCATTGTAGTTGCCTACAATTATATGTCCGGCAAAGCCTACCTGACCTCCCACTCGATTTCCATCGCCTATTTTGGTGCTTCCGGCTACTCCGCCTTGAGCAGCAAATACATTATTTTTACCAATCTCCACATTATGTGCTACCATAATCAGATTGTCGAGCTTGGTACCCCTGCCTATTCTTGTACATCCAAATGTTGCACGGTCTACAGTAGTATTAGCTCCAATCTCCACATCGTCTTCGATCTCAACGATACCTGTCTGGGGCAGCTTATCATATCCCCCCTCCGGATTAGGAGCGAATCCGAATCCGTCTCCTCCTATGACGACGCCACTATGAAGGATACACCGGTTGCCAATAATACAACCACTATATACCTTCACTCCTGCATACAGGATACATTTTTCGCCAACCTCAACTCCATCGCCAATAAAAGTCTGAGGATAGATTTGACTTCCTTTTCCAATGACGGCACCTTTTCCAATATATGAGAAGGCTCCAATATAAACATCATCAGGGATCTCGACACCATCAGCAATGAAACAAGGATTCTCTATCCCGGTTTTTGCCGGAATCGCAGCTTGCAGTGTGCGAAGCAACTCAGCAAGAGTTGCATATGGGTCTTCCACCCTCAGAAGAGTCACTCCATTCGGGTTTGGGTGATCAAATTCCTTAGACACAAGAATCGCCGACGCTTTGGTCGACTCAATGAAATGTGCATATTTAGGGTTCGCGATGAAGGTGAGTTGCCCTGGAGCAGCCTCTTCTATCTTCGCGAATCCATTAAGTACTATACTTGGGTCGCCGTCGACGGTCCCTTTTATCAACGAGGCCAAGGCCTCTGTAGTCATTTCCATATAGGTTTCAGACGAGGAGAAGCTCTAATGAAAACATTTATTACAGACAAGTTGCAGATGCATCTGCAAATATTTTGCAAATATCGTAAAAAAATCTGACATAGCAATAAATTAAGGATAAAAAAATCATACAACAATAGAAATATACATTTTTTTTAATATTCTTTAGAATACTTTTCGCGGTTTGAAAAATAATTGTTAATTTTGCACATAATTGTGTTTGCCCTCCATATTAAGGAAAGCATCGCATAAACCAAAATAAAAGTACAACTAACCAATAAATCAAAAACGCAATGGAAATTTCCCACATCGAACACATC
>CAYSMP010000077.1:0-17584 GCA_964432215.1 uncultured Sangeribacter sp. | reverse complement strand
CGAGTGTGGATACTCCGTATCCGGTTGTTCCCAGGCCGATGCCGGCGAAGACTGCTGATCCGCAGCCCATCAATGTCAGCACGAATGTACCGATCATTTCTGCTAAATACTTTTTCATAAACGTTGGTTTTGTTGATTGGCAGAATTTCTCCTGCAATGGTTATATAAAATGTTAATTCATGGCGTCTACTTGAGAACGGATGCAAAGGTAATGAATTAATTTTTAATATGCAAGAAAAATGTTAATATAATCAATAAATAAGCAACCAAAGGGCAACTGATGTGTTATATTAGTGAAACCCGAAACAAAGCACATATTCCGGTCTGAAGAAGTTTTGTCAACTTCGCCATCTCCGATCTCGGGAATCGTCCTTATTATGACACTCACTCCTGCCAGTGTTTGGCTATTGAAAGTCGTGCACCGGATTATAAGGACATCGGAGCATGGCCGGATTGATTTATCAGCTCGATAAAGAGCATTCATTAATATTTCTTTATTAAATGATGGATATTCGATGCAAAAATGTTAATTTTGCATCGTAATTTTTTATCATGTTAGAAGGAAATGAAGAATTCTACCAAGGCAATACATACGCCCTATCAGCGGCGGGATGCCTACGATGCGCTCCAGATGCCTGTATATCATACATTGGCATATGAATTTGACAATGCCGATGTCATGGCAGATGCTTTCTGCGGACGCACTGATGCACCTGACTATTCTCGAGTATTGAACCCTACCGTGACCCATTTTGAACAACGGATTGCCGCCTTGACGGGAGCTAAAGAAGTGAGTGCCTTCACTTCCGGCATGGCTGCTATCAGCGCAATGCTGATGAGTGCGGCTTCTGTCGGAAAAAACATAATATCCTCCAAGCATCTTTTCGGAAATACATTTCTGTTGCTGACTAAGACCATGGCTAAGTACGGAGTTGAGGCTCGTCTTACTGATCTTACAAATCCTGCAGCCGTGGAAGCGCTCGTAGATGAGAACACTTGTTGTATTTTTCTTGAGGTTGTCACTAATCCTCAAACGGAAGTGGCAGATGTCAGGGCACTTGCTGAAATAGCGAAGAAGCATGGATTTCCTTTGATTGCCGATACTACTATGATACCATTCACACAATTTGACGGGAAGGTATTGGGATTGGATTTTCAAGTTGTATCGACAACAAAGTACGTGTCAGGAGGAGCTACCAGTCTTGGAGGTGTGATCATTGATTATGGTAACTTTCCGGAAATATCTCAATTTATCAAGAAAGATTGTGTGTTTAATTTTGGAGGATATATGACTCCGCATGCTGCCTATATGCAGACTTTAGGATTAGAGAGCATGCAGGTGCGCTACGAGCGTCAGGCTTCTTCCGCTCTGAAACTTGCCAAGATGCTTGAACAGACTCCCGGAGTTGTGGCAGTCGGATATCCCGGGCTGGAGAGTCATCCACAACATGTGCTTTTTACCGAGCAGTATGGCGACAAGGGAGGAGCTATGCTTACCTTCGACCTCGAAAGCGAGGCTGCCTGCAAGAAATTTATCAATGGATTGAAGCTTATCCATCGCGCTACAAATCTCTTTGATAACCGCACATTGGCTATACATCCTTCCAGCACAATTTTCGGACCTTTGACTCAGGAACAGCGCGATGCGATGGATGTGAAGGACACCACAATCAGGCTTTCTGTAGGGCTGGAGGATCCGGAGGATATTTATGCGGATCTTGCCCAGGCTCTTTCTAATACATAATGCATAATTCATAATTATTGACCTATAGACATCAAAATAACTTGACAACAGAAAGACTATGAAATATGATTTTGACGAGATAATCGAGCGCCGCGGCAGCGGTGCTATCAAGACCGATCTCCTCGAGGAGCGTTTCGGTCGCCCCGACCTGCTTGCAGCGTGGGTAGCGGATATGGATTTCGCTACCCCTCCTTTCATTATGGACGCTCTCAGAAAGAGACTTGAGCACCCTATCCTTGGATATACAGCAGAACCGGCTGATTATCGGCCTGCCATCATCGACTGGGAGAAGAAACTTCATGGCTGGGAAATCAGACCTGAGTGGATAAGCTATATTCCAGGTATAGTGAAAGGAATAGGCATGGTGATCAATGTATTCACGAATCCGGGCGATGATGTAGTGATAATGCCTCCGGTATATCATCCATTCCGCATTACCGCTGAAGAGAATGGGCGGAAAGTTGTGAATATACCCCTTATTGAGGATTCAGAGCATCGTTATCATATGGATTATGAGGCCCTTGAAAATCTCGATACTAAAGGGGGGATTCTTCTGCTGTCAAATCCTCATAATCCCGGCGGAAGGATGTGGAGTGCCGATGAGCTTCGCAAGCTTGCGGAGATATGCAAGAAAAAAGGTCTTTTGGTGGTCTCGGATGAGATACATGCCGACATGGCCCTATGGGGAAATCGACATGTTCCCTTTGCCACAGTAAGCGAGGATGCTGCTTCCAACAGCATTACATTCTGTGCTCCATCCAAGACTTTTAACATCCCCGGTGTTGTAAGTTCATTCTCGGTTGTGCCTGACGGAAAGGTACGGGAAAAATTCTATGGATGGCTTGCTGCCAATGAATTTGGGGATGCTCCAATTTTTTCCCACATTGCTGCCATTGCCGCCTATCGTCATGGGGAAGACTGGCGGAAGCAGATGCTTGCATATGTAGAAGACAATATCCGGTTTGTGGAGGAATATTGCGAAAAGAATATTCCGGGATTGAAAGTCTTGCGTCCGGATGCATCGTATTTGGTGTGGCTTGATTGCCGTGGGCTTGGCCTGAACCATGATGAGCTTATAGATCTTTTTGTAAATAAAGCGCGCGTGGCTCTCAATGATGGAGCTATGTTTGGTAAGGAAGGAGAAGGGCTCATGAGGCTTAATGTTGGGGCTCCGCGGGCAGCCTTGGAGGAAATACTTGGGAGGATTTCTTCTGCAATTCATAATGCATAATTCTTAATTAACTACGCTCAAGATAAAGCAAGTTATAATGTATATAAAACTTCGGGCTTACGCCCTCAGCACAGTGTTGAGGATGTAAGCCCGAAGAATTTTTGGAGGGGAGGCTGGGATGCCTCCCTTCTATATTATCAGATGTTGGGGGTGTTCCAGATCTTGGTGTCTGTACAGGTGGCTTTCACTTTCTGAGAGCCAAGAGTAAATTCAAACTCACCCTTCTCGATTGTCCATTTGCCGTCTGCTCCTACGAATGCAAGGTCGGAGGCCGGGATTGTGAATTCAACAGTTTTGCTTTCACCCGGTTTGAGGGTGATCTTGTCAAATCCACGTACTTTCAGAACATCGGGAGTGACAGTTGCGACAAGGTCGCTGCTGTAGAAGATCACGGCTTCCTTGCCTTCCACGTTTCCGGTATTCTTCACATTGACCGAAACTTTAAGGTTGTCGGAAGAAGTGAACTCAGTCTTATCGATGTTGATGTCGGAATATTCAAATGTAGTGTAGCTCAGACCGAAGCCGAAGGGCCACTGCACGTCGATGTCGGCATTATAGTTGTAAGCACCTTCCATAGTCGGTACGATTTCGCATGGCTTGTGGTCATATGTAGCGAGGGCATTGATCCACTTCGGATAAGTGAATGGAAGTTTGCCGCTGAAGTTGCGCTTGCCTGAGATAAGTTCTGCAAGGGCATCGCCGCCATAGTTGCCGGGGAGCATCACGTCGATGATGGCACATGCAAGGGGTTCGATTTCGCGGATGATGCGTGGACGTCCTTCGTTGAGTACAAGCACGATAGGTTTGCCAGTAGCAGCGAGGGCCTTCACGAGTGCTGTCTGGTTTGCAGAAAGATGAAGGTCGTTGGTGTTGCCAGGAGTTTCACAATAAGAGTTTTCGCCTACGCAGGCTACGATGACATCGGCGTTGCGTGCGGCTGCTACAGCTGCTTGAATACGTACATTCACTTCAGCTTCCCACTTTTCAGGAGTGTAGTCCATACCCTTTTCAAGTTTCACGTTGGCATCGCCATAGATGAGACGGATAGCTTCATAGATAGTGTTGTAATTCTCGTGGAATTTAGCGTCGTCGCTACCTTGCCATGTGTAGCTCCATCCGCCATTGAGGGGACGCATTGAGTCGGCATTAGGACCGGTGACAAGAATTTTCTTTCCCTGTGCGATAGGAAGGAAGTTGCCTTCATTTTTCAACAGGATTTCGCTTTCAGCTGCGAGCTCAAGAGCCTTGAGCGCGTGCTGTTCGCTGCCGAAGTTGGGGTAGTCTGCGGGGTTCATAGTTGGAGTCTCGAATAGTCCGAGGCGTAGCTTCAAGCGTATGATACGCTCTGCCGCGTCGTCGATACGAGCCTGCGATACCTTGCCTTCCTCCACAAGTTCCTTTAGAAGAGTGCAGAATTCCATGTCGTAGGGAGTCATAGACATATCGATACCCGCATTGATAGCCATCATGATAGCCTCCTTATAATCGGCAGCGACTTTGTCGCGCTTCCATATGTTGTGTATGTCGGCCCAGTCGGTGACGATCATACCATCCCAATTGAGTTGCTCCTTAAGCCATACTGTAAGCATCTCATGGTTTGCGTGGAAAGGAATGCCGTTTACGATACCTGAGTTGACCATTACAGAGAGAGCTCCGGCCTGGATAGCCATTTTATAGGGCTGGAAGAATTTCTCGCGAAGGTCGATGGGGCTGATTGAAGCAGGCGTACGGTCCTTGCCTGTGGTGGGAACACCATAAGCCATATAGTGCTTCAAGCAAGCTGCAACATTGTTTAGTCCTACATGGTTGGGGTCGTCGCCCTGATATCCTTTCACCATTTCTACAGCCATAGCTCCATTGATGTAGGGGTCTTCACCGAAGCTTTCCCACATACGGCTCCATACCGGGTTGCGACCGAGGTCCATTACCGGATTGTAGACCCATGGAATTGATGCTGCGCGGGATTCATAAGCACAGATCGCAGCTCCTTCGCGCACGAGATCGCGGTTGAAAGATGCAGCCATGTTGATTTCCTGAGGGAAGAGAGTGCCACCTGTTGTGTAGGTAGTGCCGTGGTTTTGGTCTACGCCATAGATATCAGGAACACCGATATATTTCATCGATTCTTCCTGGATAGATCCAATCACGTAGTGCCAAGTTTCGACGCTTTGGGCTTCTCCGAGCGGAGTGTTAAGCACAGAGCCTACACGATATTTCTCGAAAGCTTCCTGCATTTTAGCGGCATCGAGTGTAAACTTACCGTTTTCTCCGGTCGCTTTGTAGTCTGTAAGCTGACCGATTTCGATTTCACACATTTGGCCGATTTTGTCGTCGAGCGACATTTTGCCTACGATTTCCTTTACTCTCTTTTCGAGATCGTTGTCGGAAGGGATAGCTTTGTCTCCTGAGCCGGAACTGCTGTTCTGTCCACATCCGGTCAGGATGAGTCCTGACATTAGGGCGATGGTTAGTTTTTTCATTGGTATGTATTATTTGGTGTTGAATCTAAAATGCAAATTTATAAAAAAAAATGATATAATGGCATTAAATTGGATAAGAAGTAAAAATAAAGATAAGAAAGTATATGTATATGTGATATTTATCGTGAAAAATAGTGTATAATAGGGAAAATTATTGTAAATTTGCACACTAAAATCAACAGAAATATGAGACTTGACGGAAGAAGAACCAGCGGCAACATCCAGGATCGCCGCGGAATGTCGGGAAAGACAATAGGTATCGGAGGAGGTATCATCGGAGTTATAATTGCTGCAGTGATTACGCTTATGTCCGGAGGTGGAGTAGGCGATGTAGCGCAGACTGTCTTCAATGCGATGCAGCAGCAGGATGGCGTGCAGAGCCAGCAGGCTGTGCAGCTTGATGCAGAAGATCAGCGACTGTATGATTTGTCTTCAAAGGTACTTGCCGGGACAGAGGATGTCTGGACCAAAATCTTCCGCGAGCAGGGATGGGGAGAATATAAGGCTCCACAGATGGTGATCTATAGTGGCTCTATTCAGACCGGATGTGGCCAGGGTACTGCTCAGACCGGACCTTTCTATTGCTCTGCAGACGAGACTGTCTATATCGATCTTGATTTCTTTAAGTCTATGCAAAGTCAGATAGGGGCATCCGGGGATTTCTGCTATGCCTATGTGATAGCCCATGAGGTAGGGCATCATGTGCAGAACCTTCTTGGCACTCTCAATAAAGCACACTCTGCCATGTCTCGTCTTCCCGAGAAGGAGGCCAATAAAATAAGTGTCTGTCTCGAACTTCAAGCCGACTACTATGCAGGAGTATGGGGCCACACCGACAATGAGATGTTTGGCTCAATAGAGCCGGGCGACATTGAGAATGCAATAAATGCAGCCTCCAAGATCGGCGACGACTACATTCAGAAGAAAGCCTACGGCTATGAAATCCCCGATGCATTCAACCATGGCCGAAGTGAATGGCGTGTACATTGGTTATCAAAAGGCCTGAAGACGGGAGATGCTTCGATGTCGGCCGCCGATACCTTCTCCGGCTCATACCCTCCGAGATAATTAAGGGTTAAGATTGAAGCGGATGCCGAGGTTGAGGTTGAAGTTGCAGGGACGATCTTTATAAATGGTGGATATGGACGACCCGTCGTCGAAATAATAGCTTACTCCCGGTTCGGCGAATATGCCGATATTGGGAGTAGCTTTTAATTGTATGCCTGCTGCCGCATTTACTGACCATTGAAAGGGTTTTTCTTTTTGGCTTGAGAAGGCATCGAGGGAAAGATCATTTGCTATGGATTTTACTTCAAATTTATTGCTTACACATTTTTCACCTGTCACACCAGAGGATATATATAGATCAATGAATTTCCATGACCATGCCGAAATTTTTACATTAAGAGGTATTCCAACATAGTGTAGGCTTCGGCTTCCGGTCGCAGTAAGATTATCGCGAGTAGTCGATATGTCAGATCCTAAGGATGAATAGACCAAACCGCTCTCTATTCCAATCCTATTTGAGAAGTTATACTGGAGAGTCATTCCTACTCTGACGGGTTGATGATGTATGATTTTTGTAGTCTCAAGGCTACTTCCAAAAAATAGGTCATTGCCGTTTTGTCCGGGTATCCAGTAGCTTTTTCCTTCGGTGGAATTCCCTATTCCAGATGCTGACATATTTATCGCAAATTTATCAGAATAGTCACTCGTGCCCTTTCTATTTTTAGGAGAAATGTTGGCATAAAAAGTTTTCTCTCCTTCTGATACGTATTCTTTTTCTTTTTTTGTTTTATCAGCTGAACTGATGGCTTGATCGTTGGGCTTTTGATTTTCGGTCTTAATAGTATCCAAAAGAGACAGGGTGGTCTCTTCGTCGGACACGTGAATATCTGGTTCTTTTGTTTTTTCAGAATAATTCTGAATGGAAGTTTTTTGTGATTGCTTTATGTTCAAACTTGGACTTTCGTTTGCTGCCAATGTATGTTTCTGATTGCCGGTCAAATTAGTTTCAGGGGTAGTGAATAATGATTTACCATTGGTCTGAGCATACTTGGCTTCATTGATCTTAATAGGTTCTGTCTGAGCAAGCCACATGATGATTCCCGATCCTATGATAAGGACCGAAATTACAGCAGCGGCTATAATCCATCGCCTACGCCAGACTCCTTTGGAGACAGGTGCAGCTACAGGGAGCGGTCTCTCAACCCCGAGACTTTCCCAAAGGCCATCAGGCGCATCCATCTCGAAATCGGAGAGACTCTCACGAAGTTCGTCTAACCATTTATCTTTCATAGTCAGGGGTTGTTTGATTGAAGTTTTTTGATTTTTGTTGCCAGGAGAGCCTTAGCCCTATGGAACTGTGATGCCGATGAGGCTTCTTTTATGTTGAGGATGGAGGCAATTTCTTTGTGTGACTTCTCCTCAAATACGTATAGGTTGAATACCGTTCGATAGCCGGGTGGCAGTTCACGTATCAATTTGTGGAGTGTTTCCATTGAGAGCCCTTCCAGTTGCGGAGGTTCGTAATCTTCTGTTTCTTCCGCCTCAAGGGAGGATGAGAGTATTTCAGACCTGTAGGCATGCCGGATGAATTGGAGTGATTCGTTGATTACAATCCTTGTAAGCCAAGCTCTTAGGGAGCCGGGTCCTCTGTATTCAAAAGAGCTCATGGAGGAGAAAATGTGAAGGAAGCTGTCGTGTAGCACATCCTTCACATCATCACTGTTAGACAAATAGCGGGTGCATACGCCGGTAAGATAGCCAGCATATGCACAATATAAGGCTTTTGAGGCCGAGGTGTCGTTGTCGCGTATCAGACTGACAATCCTCGCTTCCTTGTCAACACTATCTGCCAATTCCAATTGAATTATAATGAGGTTATGGCTCCCATGAAGAGAACTGTGCCAGAAATGGAATCTCTTATCATATATATAAACGGTCGGTCGAAAGATATGGGTTCAATCGGCATTGCATCGATATTTGGGACAGAGGTAGCGACGAATCCCCCCAGACTTGCAGCTCCTCCTTCTGTGCCTTTTTCATTTACTATGATCTTCACAGCATGTTGGAATGAATGGAGTTCTATGGGAGTGGAAGCTGCATTGAGAAGTCCCGGAAACCGAGTTTTATTAAGTCCCATCTTGGAAAGGATATCGATTATATTATTATTGCTTTCCTGCTCAAACTTAGGAAGTCTTAGATTCACCCTGCCTGGTCTGAAACTTGAAGATATTTTACAGATTTTATCGCTGTCAAGACTAAGGATGAAGTCGTAGAATTCAATCCCCTCATCAGGCATGAGCAATGTCATCATGAAGCGGTCGCCAGCGTAGGGAAGCATTATAGCCGTCATGTCGTCGACATACGAATATGCCATCATGTCTGTAAGGGTCATGAAGTTAGTTTTGGTGAAAGACCCGTCAATATTTTGGAACTTGTCTTTTTCAGTATGTTTCTCATCGAATTTCTGCTTCCAAGTTCCCTTAAAATAAGTAGTGTTCAAGATTCCAAGGTCGATTTGCTGTGGCTTCTTCAGGAAATCTTTGATCATGCCTCGGGTATTGTCTTCTACGAATTGATTCAGGGCAATACGTCCCGTATCATCTCCGAGCCAAATGTTCACGTCAGAGGCTCCGAATATCTCTTTCAGGTCGTTGACAAAGGAGGGTAGAAGTTTAAAGTCTGGACTATGCCATAGAGAATTGGTGAATCCACACTGGGTATCTCCGTTTAGATCCGGAACTTCAGCAAGCAGAGCGTTACTGTAGACGTTAAGCTCATGCAGGGCATCCGGTCCGTCTCCGTATCCGAGAATGTCCAGTATCTCGTCGCGGCTTTCTACTTCGTCGCCGTTTGCCATCATAGCAAATGTAAGGAAAACACTTGCCGGCGAGACGCATGCATTTCCTTGACTGTCGGCATATACTTTCTTGAAGAGGTCTGTAGCAAATTCATTTGCCCTCAAAGCATTGCTCTCTCCGATGACTTTGAGTGGGCAGTCAGGCCATATTGTTTTTACAGGATTGCTTTTGATTTCGTTGTACTCCGGAATGTCCGCTTCGTTTGAGCAAGCGGATAGAAGACTGAGACATGCTATTCCTGCAATTATAGATTTTTTCATAATTGATTGTTCGTTTAAAGGTACTTAGATCGATCTTCTATATGCTAAATAAGAATATGTCTAAAAGCTTGCATCGAAAAATGAAAAAAATTAAAAATGTATTTGCTTATGTGATACAAATGTGTTATATTTGTATTCTAAAATATAACACATATGAGTTCAGTATCAGTAAGGAAACAGACTTCTTTTCGTCTAAGTGAGGATTTGTTGGCTCGTCTTCAAATTGAGGCCAAGCGTCACAATAGGAGTTTGAATAATCTTGTAGAGAGTGTGTTAATGGCTTTTGTGTCAGATAGACCTAATAAGGTCACACTTGCAGCTATGAAAGAAGCGGAAGAATCAACAAATCTTGAGACGTTGGATATTGATAACTTTCGCAATTTTGTCGACTCACTATGAACGTACTTAAAATTACTTCTCAATTCAAGAAGGATTTGAAGAGGTATAAGTATAAAAAGTCTTTGATTGATAAACTTGAATTTATACTGAAAAAATTAGTTAATGGGGAAGATGTTCCGGAAGAGAACAGGCCTCATCTTTTAACTGGGAATTATCAGGGTCATATGGAATGCCATATAGAGAGTGATACCTTGCTAATATGGTGGGATAAAGAAAAAGGTATCATCAAACTTGTCAGACTTGGATCACATTCTGAATTATTTTGATTTTCTTAATGGAAAGAGGCGGAGGTAGGTGAGGCAACGCCAGATCCATTCGAGAGGGCCGAAGCGGAAGTAACGGAGCCATAGGGCACTGAAGCAGATTTGGAAGGAGAATACACACAGGACGATTAGTTCTACGTAGATTAGGCCTGTGTTGGCACCGAAGCCCAAACCGGTGCCATAATAAATGAGCATTCCAAGAAGCGACTGGCCGATGTAGTTGGTCAGTGCCATTCTGCCCGGATAGGCAAGAATCTTCCAGCACGCGGCGTCTTTATATCTTAGATATAACAATCCTATAGCTCCGATATATCCGAAAGCTGTAAGATATACACTTACGAAATATATAAGGCTGTGTGCGCCGTTGCCAAAGGGATGACCAGATATGGAATCCCAAGCATACAGGCCGGATAACGGAATTCCGAGACATAAACCCCACATAGCAGTCTTACGGAGCAAATCTTTCCTTTTCTCAAGATCGGCATATAGACGATGGCGTCCGATGTAGAGTCCGATCATAAAGAGCCCCAGTACCTTAAACCAGCGGTGGCCGTCTACGAATTCTTGAATCCGCACTATTGCGCCTTGAATCAAGAAGTCAAACACCTTGCTGTAGGTATCAGCATCCCGGAGCCAATATGCAAAATTATCTTCGGTGATACCAACCTTTGCACACTCTCTCCATTGCCAATCTACTATGGGTGATGAAAGATATACACCCATAGCTTCCAATAGAAAATCAAGGATAACCGGAAGAAAAAGCAGAATACCTGCTGTCCAAAGCAAGATTTTGTCTGAAACCTTTATAAACAGGGGCAATATCATACCCATCAAGGCATACAGCATCAGTATGTCGCCACTCCAAATGAACATAAGGTGCAGAAAACCTATGACCAGCAGAACGCACATCCGACGGTAGAAGACGACATAAGCGTTGCCCCCTCTTTTCGCCACATTGGAGATTATGATTGAAAAACCAATACCAAAGAGAAGTGAGAAAATAGTATAAAACTTTCCATCGATGAATATGCTTAGGAAATACCTTGTGATTAGATCCCACCCGGATGTAGGCATAGCGGTGGCCGCTTCTGCAGGTAGAAAAGAATATAGAGAGAATTCCGGGAAGTTGGCCATGCATATGCCAAGAAGTGCGAAGCCCCGGAGCGCGTCAAGTATGACGTGGCGCTTCGAGGCTTCAATAGGGGATGCAGTTTGCATAGGAGTTGTCAGATTGTCAAATTTTTATAAGATTTATAAGTCTTATAATATTTATAAATTCTTTACGAATGAAAGGAAACGATGTAGGCCATCGTCGAGGACGGAGCGGGGACAGGCTATATTCCATCGCATGTAGCCTTCTCCGTCAATGGTGCCATACATTGTTCCGGCGTTAAGCCAAAGGCTTACGTCCTCTATAAGTTTTTCTTCGAGAGCCTCTGATTTCAGTCCGAGGGCTGTGCAGTCCATCCATACGAGGTAGGTTGCTTCAAGTTTAGCTATTGGGAAGTCAGGAAGGTTCTTCTCGCAGAACACCTTCATATATTCGTAATTCCCCTTTATGTAGTCGAGGAGTTGCGAAAGCCATTCTTCCCCATCATTGTATGCAGCGATAGTAGCAATAACTCCAAATGGATTTACGTCGCACACCTCATTGATATTTATGGCTTTGTCGATGCTGGCACGTGTGTCTTCATCAGGGGCTACAATATTGGCTATCTGAAGGCCAGCAATGTTGAAGGCCTTGCTTGGCGATATGCAGACCACTGTCTGGCATCCTGCCTCTTTCGCTACTGTGGCGAAAGGCGTGTAGCGGTAACCGTCGAAAACGAACTCGCAGTGTATTTCATCGGAAATTACCGTCACTCCATGCCTCCCGCATATTTCAGCTATGCGGATTAGTTCATCACGACTCCATACCCTTCCGGCTGGATTGTGAGGATTGCAAAGGAGCATGATAGTTGCCTTGGGATCAGAGGCATCCTTTTCCAAGCGGGCAAAGTCTATGTCGTAGGTATCTCCGTTTTTGATAAGGGGACTCTCCATTATCACACAGCCGTTGTTGCGGATTGAAGAGAAAAAGCAGTTGTAGACCGGTGTCTGCACTATTACTTTATCTCCGGGCTTGGCAAGAGCTTTGATAGTGGCAGAGATGGCTGGTACTACACCGGAGGTGTAGATCATCATGTTGCGGTCGATTTCCCAATCATGTTTTCTGCTGAACCATGAAATTACCGCTTCATAATATTCGCCCGGCACGCGGGTATAGCCGAAGATTCCATTATCTACCCTCTTTTGGAGAGCTTCTATGATTGCCGGTGCGGTCTTGAAATCCATATCGGCTACCCACATGGGGAGCACTCCCTCCGGAGCACTGTCCCATTTGTAGGAAAGAGTGCCCCTTCTCGGGGTCACGCTATCGAAATCATATTTCATGTCTTTATATTTGGGGTAAGATGTTCCGGCTAAAGCCGAAACCGGTAAATAAAACCTGGAATGATGGTCAATCGAATATTATTTCTCCACCGTTTTTGAGGCTGATTTTACAGTCAGCAGGAGCCTTGATGTTTTTGTCAAGTGTCACTGTACCAATTGCATCTGCAATTATTTCTCCCGATGTCGGATTTTTGATATTGGTGATTTTGCCCGAAATTAAGGCCTTGAGATTCGAATATTCGAAAGCACGGTCGCAGTCCGGGCCGAATGTACAGTTCTCAAGAATTAGATTGTCGGCATAGCAGAGGGGTTGTTCGCCGGTAATATGGCAATTGACGAGACGAAGATTTTTGGAGTGCCAGCCGAGATACTCACCGTTAAGTTCAGAATCATAGATAGTGACATTCTCCACTTCCCAGAAAGCATCTTTGGTTGTGATCCTTGCATTACGTATTACTACGTTCTTGACATACTGGAATACATATTTACTATCAGACTCCAGTCCGTCTACCTCAATATTCTCGCTAAACATGAAGGGATATGTCCCATCATGAAGTTTGAGATTTTTGATCTTTATATCCTTGCAACGCCAGAATACTTCGTCGGCATCGTTCATCACGACATTCTCAATGTCAAGGTCATACATCTCGCGAAACATTTTAGGTGCATCAATGACGGTGTCTTTCATCTTGAGATGGTCGCTATACCATAGGGCGGAACGTCCTCCGACAGCAAAGTAACAGTGGTCGATCAAAAAACGGTGAACGTGCCAGAAAGGGTAGTTACCTTCGAATGTACAGTTGAAAGCCTCAATATTGCTGCATTCTTTGATCGCTGATTCTCCTGCACGAATTACTACATTTTCCAATCTTACGTTGTGAGTTTCGAAAAGCGGACGCTCTCCACCGAATTCTTTATCTTTTATTATTTCCATAATATTGTAGGTTTAATTAGTTTAAGAGGTCTAATATATTAAAGGTCTTGACCTTAGAAGGGTAGAAGAGGTGGCCTCGGTAAGGAAGCCACCTCTTAGTTAACAATTCATAATTGATATATGTTTCAAATCTGCAATAATGGTAGTTAAGGTAGTTAGCATTCTCCGAATGCGTCCTCACGCATCTAAAGGTAACTTTATTTCCTGATGCTCTTCTTTCCTTCTCGGATTACTATACCTTTGGCATTTTCATCCACTTCCACACCCTTTAGATTGAACGAACGGCTGTCAAGGACTCCGTTGTTGAATATTTGATCCACTCCGGTACCGAATTCCTGTTTACCTTCGAGGAGTACTCCTCCTTCATTGCCTCCATCCACAATGTGGGCCACAAGGCTGTTGAGGTAGTTTTCAAGATTGGTATAGCCGTTTTCAGCATATTCGGGTCCATCGGTAGCTTCATTGGGGTTCAGGCCATTGGCTGTCTCCCATTCATCGGGCATACCGTCACCATCAGTATCTACAGGAGCGTCAAGCGAGTTAAGAGTAGGGAATCCTGTAGATCCATCTGCATAGGTTATGTCATCCTGACTGTTGATCAGACCTTTGCCTATACCTTTTACGATGCAGCTTGCTGCCCCGTCGCGGGTGTCGGCCACCATCATCTTGTCATATTCGTCACGGCTTAGTGAAGCACCGGCATACTGCAGCACGCGCTCGTAGGCATCTTCTGCTGTATGAGTTGTGACAGCCGCAAATTCCATTGGCGCAAAAGCATGGAGTTCTTCTTCAGTAGCGTTGTGATAATCTACTTTCTGTCCTTTGTCAATCTGGTTGAAGAGCCCAATGGTCCAGTTGTCGGCTGAGACATCAGCGTATTTGGAATTTACATTTCCTTCAATATAGTAGCTACCCCATTTGTGGAGAGTCTTGCCCCAGTCATTGGTAGATACTTTCACTTCCTGCCCATCGACGGTTATGGTACGGGTTTCGATATCGATTTCATACTTATTATCGTCTCCTTCAAAAGTAAGATACCCTTTGTCTTCCTTGTCAACAGTCAATTTGCATGTGGTCAGGTTGGTGCCTTTCACTTTGTTGTAGTTCTTAGCAGTGGTCTTGAGATTGTCAGCCTTAATGCAGTAGTCGAACGTTCGGATACCGGGCTTTGCCATACGCTTCTGCTTTCCGGAGTTGATTGCATCTGTAGCAGGTCCGGGTTTGTAGTAGTTGTTGACAATATTTACGGTCATAGCCTCGCCTCCGTAGCATCCTTCACCTGCATAGTTATACATGACGTTGTTGCGCAGGTCCATTCGTTCGTCGAGTTGAGTACCCGGGCGTGGGCCAAGGCGTGGCACGCGAGAGCCATGGTGTGCGAGGAGATTGTGATGATAGCTTGCACCGGCACCACCCCAGTTGCCGCCATAGCCATGTGCTCCCTTACTGTGTCCGGAGTTTACGAGACTCTGAGTCACCATACACCATTGTACAGTAATATTTTTCGACCCATATACGGAGAGGCATTCATCAATGCTCCAGCTTACGGAGCAGTGGTCGATCATAATCTTCTGTCCGTCCATTCCTCCAAGTCCGTCGCCCTCATGTGCAGCAGAGTTTGTCTTTAGAGCCTCGTTGCCGAGACGGAAGCGCATAAACCGTATTATTACGTTTGGTGCACTGATTACAAAGGGATAGTCAGCAATACAGATGCCGTCGCCGGGAGCGGTTTGTCCGGCAATAGTCAGATTGCCGTTTCTAAGCTTGAGTTCCGATTTTAGATGGATTGTGCCACTGACGTCAAAGACTATGGTGCGGGCTCCCGATTGCGAGCATGCCCAGCGAAAAGACCCTTCTCCACTGTCTTCAAGGTTGGTGACATGGTATACTTTCCCTCCACGTCCGCCGGTAGTGATGGCACCAAATCCCTCTGCTCCGGGGAATGAGGGGAGGATTGCATCTTCGGCATATGTGGGAGCAATGACGGCAGCTGAAGCAGCCACCGTCATCATTAATTTTTTTAAATTCATTTCTTAAGGACTTTGTCGGTTTCTGAAGTTCCGTTTGCGAATACTATGCGGCGGATGCTTATTCCCTGAGCGGGCTCGGCAAGGCGCACTCCATTGAGGTCGTAATATTCTACGGCCACAACTTCACCCTTGGCAGCTTCGATGCTTTCCACACCTGTTGTTTTCACACACTCAGGATAATACTCATCTACTGCATCGATTGCGTCTGAGTTGCCGCCCTTCATTATATCTTCCACAAGTTGGCTAAGATAGACTTCCACGTTTGTGTAAACACCTTTGGGGTCTACAGTATACAGGTTTGCATCTTCCGGATCGTTAGGATTGAGGCCATTTGCAGTCTCCCATTCATCCGGCATGCCATCCTGGTCAGTGTCGAAGCCGTCAGGACGAACATTGGTAGGCAGTACTGGGAAACTTGCTGTATTTGGGTTTTCTTCCTTTTCCGGATCGTTGATGAAGTCAAGGATACCTTCTGTATTGGATGTAGGGTATACCTTGCCGGTCTTGTCTACATAAGCTTCTTTGCCATGGTAGGTGACAGTCCCGGTGCGAGCCTCTTCCATATAGCGGGCATCCACTGCATCGCGGTAGAGAGAAGCACCACAGTAGTCGAGCACCTTGTCATAAGCAGTCTGCGCACTTTGGGTAGTCACTGTTCCTGCATCTATGGGATTGTCAAGCTTCACTTTCAGATGGTCTTTGTCATTTATCTGAACATAATCTGCTTTTTCGCCAAATTTATGATTGGGATCGGGCATATATCCATCATCATGACCTTCCTTGACCTTTTTGCCATCCATGTCAATGACTCCGTTGTCGTATTTTACTCCTTTCCAGTCGTAGTTTTCAGGTTCGTTGGCAGCGACTACGTAGTTTCCGTCGATGAAATACCGTGAGCAGAGGCCGCGGAGAGCTTCATTGGTGGAGTTGCCGCTGCTTCCTACTGAAACTTCAGTCACACGGGTCTTGTTCTTTGTGCCTGGACCTGCCTGATAGTAGTTGTTTACGATGTTGATATAGCCACCGCCTGGACCTCCATAGCTACCATTGCCGTTGCCCCAGTTGTAGAGAACATTGTTACGGAAGTCGACTCTCTCTGCGTCGACTGTGGTCTCATACTTGCTCTTGTCCCAACCGTCCCATTCATAACGAGCTCCGTTGAAGCGGGGTGCACGGTTCTGAATGTGGGTGAGGTAGTTGTGGTGGAAGGAAGCTTCTTTTCCGCCCCAAATGCCTCCATAGCTGTGTGCACCCTTCGAGTGCCCGGGATTTGCGAGGCCTTCTCCGATCGTACACCATTGCATGGTGAAATTGCGGTTGTCGTAGAAGGAAGCTACTTCATCGATACTCCAGGAGAAAGAGCAGTGGTCGAGGATTATGTTCTTGCGTCGGCGCCCCCATGTGGCGTCAGCTCCGTCATTGACATCCTTCACCTGTGAGCGTCGGCTTCGGATGAAGCGGACGATCACATTGTCGCATTGTCCGAAATAGAGGGTATAATATCGGAGTGTGATTCCACCTTCCGGAGCTGTCTGGCCGGCAATGGTGGTATTTGATGACATGTTAAGTTGGCTCTTGAGGTCGATGTAGCCGCTGACATCGAAGACAATAGTCTTCGGTCCTGACTGAGATATTGCCCAACGCAGTGATCCTTCGCCGCTGTCGTTAAGATTTGTCACATGGATGATTTTGCCGCCACGGCCTCCGGTCGTGAAACGTCCATGGCCTTCAGCACCGGGGAAAGCTGGAACTGCTTCCTCAGCGAAAATGGGAGTGCAGAGAGCAAGGGCACCTGCGAGAAGTAAAGATTTCTTCATGATGTATAGCTTTAGTTAATTCATTAATATAAGTAGCTCACAAAAATTAAACGACATATATTAACCAAGCAGCTGCAAGAGTCTTGATATGATAACTGCGGCTAATCTTGGCCATCTTGGCATTGTC
>CAYSMP010000076.1:0-17599 GCA_964432215.1 uncultured Sangeribacter sp. | reverse complement strand
ACTGAACGACAATGCCAAGATGGCCAGGATTAGCCGCAGTTATCATATCAAGACCTTTGCAGTTGCTTAGTTAACATTTGTCGTTTAATTTTTGTGAGCTACTTAATAATAATTAATTAGTCTAATGCACGCTCAACGTAGGTGTTATGGGTCATATGGTTATTTTATTTTCACCTCCAGAGGATTTCGGAGCGCATCATGGAATTCGCCGAGATACTTTGTCCAGGCATTCATGTCGGCAACGCCTCCTTTGCTCCAGCCGGAGCCCCAATAATATACGTATGGCATACCGGGTGTATAAGTGGTGTGCGACATGATATGCCCTACGGCATCCCCCACATTAGGATTAAGCGCAGTATATCCTACTCCCGCAGGAGTCTCGGCATTGACAATACCTATATAGATAATACCATTGTCATTGGCTGGATTATCAGTCAGGTCAGCATATGCCAGAAATCTTTTCTCCTCATCCAATACATAACCGTCAGGATTCTGCTTGTGCACGACGATACCGTTTACTATTGGGTACTGACCGGATAAACCCTTGTAGCTGACTTCCGTCTTGTTGAGCCAGGATCCTTTATCGAGAGTTATTAGCCTCGTCTCTACCACTCCTTCATCTTTACCTACCTTCTCCGGATAGCAGGTGATCTTAGCCGTCATCCGCAACGGACCGTTCTCAAGTATATCACATTCCTGATATGCACAGGGATAGGCTATTTCTCCTGAAGGAAGCATAAGCGCATTCATGCCGGCACCCAGTGTAGGCCCTACAGTGTAGACATCCATCCCCGTTCCATAATCCTTATGATAGGAGATCTTTCCGGCCATATGGTCGTCATACCTTCCCGCGAGCACGGGATAATCCACAGATTTTGTCCATATGTCATACCCACTTACTTTTCCGCCTCCTTTACGGTAGGAAGGACCGTAAAGCCGGTAGCCACCGCGGTCGTTTTCCCATGTAAAGTCATCCTGCATGTCGTGGCGTATCTGCCCCACGCAAAATGTATCTGCCTGCGATGCCAAGCCTCCATCAGCTTTTCTAAAAACGAACTTACGAGTCTCCTTTCCCGGGAAATCTCCTTGAATAAGGATCTTATTGTCATAAGTAAGTTGTGATGTCACCGGGTTTCCCGCTGCATCTTTCACCATAAAGTTTGGTCCAATCTTTTTGATAACCGACATTGCATCCACTTCCACCACTTGCCCGTTGCGGGCCGTAGAGGTCGGATTATACACACTCACCGTGACTCCACGCGAGCAAGAACCCAAACTGATTGCAGCAGAAATCACAAGTATTGTAAAAAATCGAATTTCAAAAAATTTCATACGTCGACTTTTCATTTGATCGTTATAAAAATGCCTTCACTACCTTCCCCCCAAATACCTTTACTTTTACCGGAGTATCTGCAGGAAGATCTTCCGGAATACCATAGCGTACGGGATTGAACCAGTAGTTATTCCCTTCGCTATCTGTAACGCGCCACGCTGTTTGTCCCCGCCGGCGGTTGCCATAGCGGTCCGTAGTCTCAGAGCTGCGCTTATGATAGGTCTTTTTGGCAGTAATTTCCGGCAAAGCTTCATATATGAAATCATCCGCTGTATGCTCCATCTTACGGTAGATGCCAGAGGGATCTGCCGGCTGAGTGTCGGCTGGTATTGACTTCTCTATTTCCTTATAGATACGCGGAAGATGCCATTCGTTTTTACCATAAAAATCCTTGACATAATTCAATTCCCATTTAGCTTGCGGGAACGCTCCACCCTCAGCAAGCGCGGCGGCAAGCTGCAGATGTATTTTCCCCTTGAACTCATCCTGTCCGGGACAGCGGAGCGCTTTATAGAGAAGGCTTACCTTTAGCCGAAGGTCATCCTTGCCTGTGAGAAGATTTGCCAGGCGACTCCATAGGTAGAATTTGGTCGATGAAGAGAGTATTGCATTGCGCAGCATCTCTATGGCAGCATCCTTCTCTCCGGCCAGCTCATGAATCTGTGCCCGCTGCGCAAAGAGATTGGCATTTGGAGGATAAGCTACAAGAGCACGATTGATAATTCCGGTGAATTCTTCCGAAGCAGGAATGCGCTTACGATAAAGCTCATCAGTATAATGTGTGATCAATTTCTCTACGGTAGAAGACAATTGTTTACCTTCGTGCTCCTTCCGGTCCCAGTCGGTAGGACGTATGTGAGCCAGATTCCATAGCTCAACGAATTTCACTATAGAAAACCGTGGCTCCACTGAAGACTGAAGACTTGAGACTGAAGACTTAGTTTCCTCGGCATCCTTATAGAGTCTGAAAGCCTCTGTCAGAATCATGGAATGCAGTTTATGAGGCTTCATCACATTCAGTTGCAGATAATGGGCAAGGAGCCGTTTGCGCTCTTGTATGGCATGAGCCGGACTCTGATGCAAGGCATAATATATGATCCAACCGAAGGGATAGTGGCTTTTCCGAGGCAATTCCCGCATGTCAGGATGATTTGCAATGGAAGAATACACCTCAACGGCGGCTCCTGCCTTTGCCTTCTCGAATCCGTCGGATACAAACTGAATGATTTTACTGGTTTCCATGATGTCAGATTTTAGAGTCTGTTATTTCTATAAGTTGCTCACAAAGCTACTCATAATTCCTGACATTGCCAAACAAATACAGAAAAAACTCCTTCTTTCAAGTCATTTTCCAATCTCTCTCCTGTGTCGCAGTTATCATATCAAGACTCTTGCAGATGCTTAGTTAATATAGGTCGTTTATATTTTGTGAGCTACTTAATATCTGAGATGTTTTCAGTTGTCGGTTAATCAGGAATCCCGGTCTTTTTTCCGATTATGCCAAATTTATTTTGCCATAACCGGAATTTTTATTATCTTTGCGCTTGCAATGAATGCGCAAAGACATATTCTTCTCATTAAAACCCCCGACATTCACGTCGCAGGGGGTCGGTAAGAACACCCTGAAAAATACCCCTCTGTAAAAATTCCAAATGAGCCAATTGACTGAAAATAAGCAGTATCCTATAGAAGAAATTCTGGAAAAACTCCGATATCAGGCTCAAATCCTCCCTCCCTCCCCAACCTCTGCCCGCTATCTCCGCGCCCTCGAATCGCTTCAGTCTTCCGTCTATGGAGCGCGGGCTTCCCAGCCCGCTGCGCCGCAGTGCCCCACCACAAAGACTGCCCGGAAGCCTGAAGACTCAAGCCTAAAGCCTGAAGACTCAAGCCTGAAGACTCAAGCCTCAAGACTTAAGACTCAAGACTCAAGCCTGAAGACTCAAGACTCAAGCCTGAAGACTCAAGACTCAAGACTGAAGACTCAACTAACCGACTGGCTCGTAAATCAATGGCTCATCGGCCAACCCTTCACCACAGCCTCCCTTTATCTTGACATTCTCTCTGCCCTCTATGGAGCCGCGGTCAAAGAGGGTCAGCTCCCATCAACCGACATCTTCTCCCAACTCAAAGCCGACCTCAAGGCTCTTGGCCCCGACGGCTGGCGCAAAGGCATCGACGATGAAATCTTCGCCCGTGCCCTCCGTCTCACCAAAAACGCATCCCTCCTCATTGCAGACGATGCCATCGCGGCTGCCCTCGTCCTCTGGAGTCTCACCCACGCCCTCCAGCCTCTCGACGAAATCGCCATGCTGAAGAAGGCCGACCTAAACGACCATGAGGACCTTAAAGAACTTAAAGTCGTTAACGACCTTATTTTAGGAAGCAATAATAGGAAGCGTTACGCGTTCAACTTGCGGCAGAGCGAACGCACCCCCAAGCAGCTCTCCACCCATATCGCCAGGATAGTCAACGCCCTCTTCAAGCGTGCCCGTCTCCCACAGGCCACCGACCCCTTCCAGACCGTAGAAGCCCTTTGGGCTTACGCCGCCCTCCGCAGCGGCATTCCGGCCAGCACCATCGTATCCTACCTCGGACACGCCCCTCTCGGCCTCCCCATCCTGAAGTTGTGTAAGTCTTCAGTCTTCAGTCTTCAGTCTTCAGATTGCGGACAAGCCGCGGATAACACCGACTGCGTAGCCTCTGAAGACTTAAGACTCAAGACTGAAGACTTAGCGGCCATAGGCCGCGTCTTCCTTGAGAATGAGCCGCGCTGGTACGCCATGTCTCTCCGCCCGGGCGTCCGCTTCACCCAGATCTGCCGCCGCATCCAGGTACTCGGCGACCGCCTCCCCGACATCCAGCTCTTCTACCCCTGCGAAGAAATTGCCCGCGCCATCGGTAAGAAAATCGTCATCAAGGAGCGCCCCTTCATACACAGTGTAGTCTTCTTCCGCGCCAAACTTACAGATATCGGCCGCCTATTCGCCAAAATCGGCGACCTCGCCTGGTGCTACCGCCAGAGTGCCCGTCCCGGCGCCCCCTATGCCGACATCAGCCAGAAGCAATTCGAACGCTTCCAGCAAACTATCGCACAATTCACCCCCGACTACGAAGTAGCCTCCACCGGCGAACTCGAACTAAAGAAAAACGACCGCGTCCAGATCCTCGGCGGCCTCTTCGGCGGCCAAGAAGCAATAGTGGAAGGCACCCTTTCCCCCCGCCCTGTACCCTCCAACGGTTTGTCTTCGGGTGCAGCAGGATTGTCGCAAGGTGAGCAAATCTCTGAAGACTCAAGACTGAAGACTCAAGACTCAAGTATCATCTACCGCCTCAACATAATCGGCGACAACGGCATCGAATGGCGCATCAACGTCGACCCCCGCCTCCTCACCAAAAGCAATTAACCCAAAGTAGTCAGCACGCTCCGCGTGCATCCTCGCGCGTCCGGCAATCAACCTCTTCCCCCATATCTCTATGGTACCTGTCCAATCGCGTAGTTTGGTAGGCTTGAAAAATTAGCAGTAACTTTGCGTTGTTAACCCAAACCATATAAGTTATGATAACGACAATCGCATTAAGTGAGAGCAGAATCAAACTTGTTTGAATTATGCCGAACGTGTGGCGATACCTGTAAGGAAAACAATTGGAGGCGTTCTGGGAACGCTATCAACGCGAGGGAGTGCCCAACGACCTATCCATGCAGGCTTTCTGCTCAATGCACAATGTACCCTACAACTGTTTCGAGCGTCACGTCAGAAAACGCTCAAAATTCAAGAACATCCAGCCGGTGTTAATCACCGACATTTTTTCATCCGTGACCGTCAGGACGGCGGCCACGCATCCGGCAACGGTCCATATCCTATGAGAGGCGACATGACATCCGAGCAATACATAATCAGGCTCCTGCAGACCATCGAGTCCCTTGACTCGACGATGAAAGCCATGAGGGAAGAGACAGCATTCCTTCGCGAGCAGCTCTCGAGAATGAGCACTTCTCTGACAGAAAGTGAACTTGAACGCAAGCGCCTCCTGGCTCTCATTGAAGCCAAAGATGAGGATCATAGAAAGATGTCTAAACAAGTCGCTCAGTTACTTGCAAAGGTCGATTCACTGACAAAAGCCCACGAAGACAAGAGCCATCAGCTCTCGGCCCGCAACCGCAACCAGTTCGGCACGAAGACAAACCGCAAATCAACTCGGAGAGTTGATAATAATGCTGAAACCTCAGGTTTTATACCTGAGGAGTTAACATAAAAAATGTTAAGGTGCCCAAACTCATTGGTCTCCGCTAACTTACGTCCTACGGTAATACGCCATTGGACAGGTACCAATTACCGTTAATACAAGCGTATGGCAAGCCTCGGAGGTCCTATATATCCAGATATCCACACATATTCGTCTCCGGCTCGCCATCGCTTTTCTAACCAATATTCTCTCATCTGTAATCTAACCCAACCAAAATCCCACAATGACTGTCGAACAAAAATACGAGAAATGGATCTACTCTCAATAAACCTGACGGTACTATATTCTATTATCACAAGTGTTTAGACCCCATCGTACTCGTATTCACTATGTTTGTCATATCATCAAAGCCGTAAGTGTGTAAACTCAAAAAAGCAAAGATGATTACACTTCTCCATCGTCAAGTTCCCGAACTAATCACTTATTGGATTGATGAAAACGAAGAATAATTTGAAGTACTTTTCCCTCTGGTAATGACGGCAACTGAAGCGTATATAATAGCAGCCAAAGGTGCCGAAAACGCTACCCCGAGCGAAAAGAGAGCAATCCGCACAATTAGCAAAGGCCTGCGAGGCGGGAGGTGATATGAAGGAATCAAAGGCCCGGGCACTCCTTGACGACCTTACCACCGATGGCGATCAGATATACTCCGACAAGATCAAATTTTTCGGCGACAACCTCCTATTTCTGACCCGCCGTTACGACATCGACATCCCATATTCTCAATTCAACATCCTCAACGGTTGGTAACTTTTCTTAGCATGCGCCGAATCTGCTGACTTGCTTTAACTTGAACGAAATTAAAGACAATCTTATTCAAATAATAGCTTACCTTCTTGTAATAGAATAGTGTACAGTATTTATATTACGAAATAATCGATCAATATGTCTATTAAAGTTTTTACAAAGAGTCCAAGAACCCTTTTGCGCAAGATTCTTGAAGGTATTGAGAATGAATCAATAACTACATGGATGGTCGATGAAGAGGGTGACTTTACCCACGACAGGCCGCAATGGAGGAATAAAGCATGGATGCGTAAAAAGCATATTGAGCCAAAAGAGTTCATTATCTTTGGTATTGTAGGGCAAAACAATCGACCCATTAAGAAATCCGAATATGCAGTCTTTCATGGCAGATTTGCGGAAATGTTGTTAAGCCACTTCGATGATATGATTTCAAATATTGAAATTTCCTCATTGATTACTAAATACGACTCAAACTATACTGATTAATGAGATCGCGATACCCATACCATTATTCACCCACAAAGGAAGCCCTTGAGAAAGCGGGGGAAACTGCACTGTTTGTATTCGACACGAATGCCCTTCTTGATGTTCTGAGGTTGAGTCCTAACTTGGCTGATAAGACTATCCGTGTAATCTCATCCTATCAGTCACGGATAAAGATTCCCAATCAAGTAGATATTGAGTATCATAGGCGAATTCTTGAGACCCCAGCAAAGATGGGAAATGTTGTCAACCAATGTATTGGTAATTTTGATTATCCAAAAATCGAAACCATCTTTAAATCATTCTTTAAAATCCCAAAGGATTTACTTCCATTTCCCAAAGATTGTATGGATGGTTATCTCAAGAAATTCCAAGCCGTAGTCGATGAGGTATTGGAAGACCTCAAAGCCCTGAGGAGCCATTATAATGGGCTGTATCTTCATCAAGATTATCAGTATAAAATAAGTGATATTCTTCAGACTCAGATTCTTCCTGGGTTTACCGAAGATGAATTGAAGAGAATAAAGGCTGAAGGCTTGGAACGATACGAAAATGAAATTCCTCCTGGGTATTTGGATGATTCAAAGGATGAAGACAGAAAGTATGGCGACCTGATAATATGGAAGGAAATACTTTGTCTGGCCTCAGATAATAAGGATAAAGCAATCTTCTTCATCTCAAATGAACGCAAGGACGATTGGGTTTATAAAAAATATAAAAAAACCTGGGGTCCTCGTTTGGAATTACTTGAAGAGTTTGGAAAGTTCTCAGACAAGATTTTCTATATTTATACTCTTGACCAGTTTTTAAGGCATTTTGGTAAAGACACACTGTCCAAAGATGATATAGAAGTCATCTCTGAATCAGTTGAAAAAGATTCAGAGACTGATGAAATAAAAGCTTCCGTTAAAGCTACCTCCACATCTGATTTTAAAGTCTCCAGGGAGCAACCAGAATCAAAAAAGGTTTCCGGAGCAATCATAAATGACGATAAATCCGAAGAAGATGTGGAGAATGATGAGACAGAAGGAAAACTTTCAGAAGAAAATCTACCTTGAGTTTCTTCCTCTCCCAAAATTCAACATCGATATTTGATAATTTATGATTATATGAGAACAGAGTTTGGCAAGCCGAAGGTATTTCTTATTCCCACATCCACGCCATATTCCCCTCCGGTATACCACAGCTTTTCGCAAATTATCGTGGAAAATGCTTAAATCATTTTTATCCAAGAGATTTAGGTATTATGCTCATATATTAATTATCAAAATGCATTCTAATATATGATCGAATCGAAATCCAATATTGACAATCATAGAATAGCAAAGAATACTATATATTTGTATATCCGTATGTTTGTGATGCTTGGTATTTCTCTTTATACCGCAAGAGTGATTATCAGGACACTTGGAATCGATGATTACGGAATATACAATATTATTGGGGGGGTTGTAATCTTATTTTCTTTTATCAGTAATTCCCTAAGGAATGCTTTTCAACGTTTTCTTTCTTATGAATTAGGTCGTAAGGACACTGGAAATATACACTCGGTTTTTACAACGAGTATCAATATTGTCTTGCTTTTTTCAATATTGTCTATAGTTCTTTCAGAGACTTTAGGATTATGGTTCGTATGTAATAAACTTAATATACCTTCGGAAAGATATAATGCAGCTTTGTGGGTCTATCAATTCAGTATTATAACTTTTGTGTTTAATCTCTTTCAAACCCCATTTCAGGCTGCCGTTGTGTCGTATGAGAAATTTTCCTTTTATGCAGTATATAGTATAATAGATGGTTTATTTAAATTAATAATTGCATTTTTAATAGTCATCTATAAGGGAGACAAGCTTATATTTTATGGTGCCTTAATGGCAATTGTTAATATAATTAATTTACTTGCTATTGGAACATTTACAAATAGAAGACTTAAAGTGTCATTATACACAAAGTCTGATATTGCTACGTTCAAATCAATCTTTTCATATTCCGGATGGGCTATGATAAACAGTTCAACAGTTGTTATAACCCAACAAGGTGGTAATATTTTACTTAATATCTTTAATGGAGTTTTAGCTAATGGTGCTTATGGTGTGGCAAATCAAATAAGCGTAGCTATAAATGGATTTGTTTCAAATTTTCAAAGTGCATTTAATCCTCAAATTGTTAAATCCTATGCGTCCCATGAATATGAGGAAATGTTCAAATTAATAAATCGGAGTTGTTTGTTTTCATTTTTTTTATTGCTCATTATTACTGTACCTTTCTTTTTAAACTGCGATTATCTTCTGCAATTATGGCTTGGTGAAAATCCTCCTTATACGTCAGGTTTCTGCCAGCTTATGTTTATCTATTTTCTTATAGATGCATCTCAAGCTCCACTATGGATGTTGATTTATGCAACAGGAAAAGTGAAAGCATATCAATTATGGACTGGAATAATTACACTATTGAATTTACCAATATCAGCTCTGCTTCTTTACTATGGATATTCAATATATTGGGTCTTTATTATAAGAGTTATTCTAAATTTGGGATGTGCATGTTATAGGACATTATATTTAAAGCATTTGCTTCCTGAGTTTTCTATGTCCATTTATATGAGAGCTTGTATATTTCCAATACTACGAGTAATTGCTTTAATCTTGATTTTTATCTGTATCATAAACATAGTAATAACTTCTATGATTATTATGAACATCTTCTTAGGTATGGTTGTATCAGTTATCGTCATATGGACTGTAGGTATCGACAAAAATGATCGAAAAGCTATACTTAATATGATTAGAAACAGACTATCCCAACATACTTGAAAGAATGAGAGAAATAAGAATCCTTAAAAATAAATAATAATAAGCTAAAGATGAATAATAAATATTTCTTACCAATACTCATAAAAATAGCTAAGTCTTATGTTAGACGTCAGACAAAGAATTATAATAGAAACACGATGAAGAATTCACGGTGGTATAAATATGCTTTCGCGGAATGTGGTAAGAATCTAAGAATATATGGATCTCCACTAATTCAAAAACCAGAGTTGATTCATATCGGAGATAATTGCTCGATTAATGAAGGTGCACAAATAAATCCAAATGGTGAGATTTTTATAGGGAATAATGTTACTATTTCAGCTGGAGCAAAAATTATATCTAATACGTTAGATACAGAAAATTGGTCTAAAGACAGGTTAATAAAAATTGTTGAGCACATTGGGAAAAATATTCATATAGCTGATGGGGCATGGTTATGTGCCAATTCGATTATTCTTCCAGGAGTAAATATAAAAGGTAAAGGAGTTATCGTTGCTGCCGGATCTGTTGTCACAAAGGATATCACGGAAGATTTTGTGATTGTTGGTGGTGTTCCAGCGAAAATTGTGCATAGATTATAATGTATAAATTATAACTTTTTTATGAATCTAATACGTAAGCCTAAAAATTTGTTATTTCAGAAAGAAGATACATATCCGTTAAGGGGTGTAGCCATGTTGATGATAATATTTCATCATATATGGCAAGTAATATGTAGAGAAGATTTTGACCCCTCTCCATTTCTCACAAGATTTTTTTTTTCGCCCGCTGGTAGTTTAGGAACGGGGTTGTTTTTTTTAGTGTCAGGATACGGAATGTTTATATCGTTAACCCATCAACATAGCTTAAATTTTAATTATCTGTTACCGAGACTATGGAAATTAATTAAGCCTTTTATTAGTTGTTTTATTTTATTCATAGTTGCAATACTAATCTTTAAAAGAAAGATGTTTGAAATAGGGTTGCTAAGTGATATTTTCACTCTCACTCTACCCACATCATCCACATGGTTTTTAAAAGTTATTGTTGGTATTTATATTGGGGTTTATTTTGTTTTTAAACTTAAAATTCAACTTACGTATAAAGTTCTTATTGTTGCAATATTATGTTTAAGTTATTTTGTTATTGCAATACACACTCTCCCACTTTTTTGGTATTCGAGTATTTTATGTTATCCTCTTGGGATGTTAATTGCTTGGAAACAAATAGATTATGAAAAATGGGGGGGTAATCATATCTGTAATTTTATGTGTTATGATGATTATAATGTGGGTGTTAAAATATTCTTATATTGTTCCTGAAACAATATTATTTTCAATCATAACTATAGAAATTGTAAGATATATAAAGATTAATAATGGAATCTTGACCTTTGTTGGTACGCAATCATTGAGTTTTTATTTGTACCAAATATTATTCCTTTTTGTAGGCTTGGAAATTGGTTTATATAAAAATTGGATAATATATGGTTTTTTTGTTTTTGGAGCAACTTATTTATTGGCTTATTTCAATTCATTGCAACGATTAAAATCCAAAAAAAACAAAAAGTTTAACGCAATTATATAAATGGTATTATATGGCAATGATTAGTGTTGTAATGTCTATATATAATGAGCCGATTGAATGGATACGAGAATCAATTGACTCTATATTAAATCAAACATATAAAGACTTTGAATTTATAATTGTAAATGATAATCCTCTAAGAATAGAAAATAGAGTATTATTAAATGATTATGCATCTAAGGATAAAAGGATTAGATTAATTGAAAATGTTACTAATCTTGGTTTGACTAAATCCTTGAATATAGCTGTGAAATCAGCAAAAGGAGAATTTATTGCTCGGATGGATGCGGATGATATATCATTGCCTCAGAGATTTGAGAAGCAAATTGTATTGATGCAGAATAATCCTGATTGTGACTATACAGCCTCCGATGCAATTATTTTCTCGAAAGGGAAAGAAGATATCTTAAGAAAAACTCCAAAAGATAATAATGAGCTTGCAAGATTTCTTTTTACATCAAATCCAATTTGTCATCCTAGTGTGATAATAAAGAGTCAATCGGTAAATCAGGAACATATGTATGATGAAGAATGTCTTAAAAGTCAAGATTACGAGTTATGGCTTAGATTTTTCGTAGGTGGGAAAAAATATATAGGTCTGACTGAACCTTTGATAAAATATCGAATGTCGGATCAGCAAATATCAACAAAACAAGTAGATTCACAAGCGCTATTTGCTTCCTTGGCTAAAAAAAAGACCTTGATATCTTATTTAAAAAAAATTGGATTTAAACGGAGTCTCAATCATCGATGTCTAATTGATAATATAATTCAGTGTATAAATAATAAAAAAAATTTCGATTATATTGATAAAACTATAATTTTTTATTTATTTATGAGTAAAAATAGAAGTATAATAGAAACTATAAGTATGTTTATAAAATCAATATTTAAATATAAAATAAGAATAAGACATTCAGCGATATTAGTTTTATCAATATTTACAACTCGGTATAATGGAAATAATATATCTAAAGAGATAAAGTCTTTATACGAATAACATATATTGATTTTACGTTTAGAATGAAAAAAGTAATAAAAATAATATTGTCTTGCATGTCATTACTATATCCTCTTGGAATGAATTGTCAAGTAGTGTATGAGGTTCAACCTGAGGGTTTGCTGACCAATTCATTGAATGGTGCAAAAGAAGACATAGAAAATAGATTAATGTATAACAATGAAGAAGATTTTATTGTTATTTTGGACGATGGAACATATTTTTTAGATGAGCCTCTAATCTTTGATGGCAACAGTATTTCCTCAAATAATTCAATAACTTTTATTGCAAAAGAAGGTACTAATCCTATAATTAGTGGGGGATATAGAGTTTCTTCCTGGAATACAGACGATAGTATAGCTAATAAAGGTAAAATAATAAAGGCAAAAGTTAATAGTGATGTTAGAAATCTATGGATAAATAATATCAGAATGAATAGAGCTCACGGATATGTGGGTTATTCTACTGGTCTTTTTGATGAAACTGTCAATGGTATTAAACTAAAAGGACTATTATTTCCTAAAGAGAACTTCCCCTGTTTTGAAGATATTTCAGGTCTTGAAATTAAGTACTATAAAAATTGGAGAAATTATTATTTCAAGGTTGATGCAATATATAATAATACTATGATTCCCAATATATCAGAAGATCAGGTATTAGTTGTAATTAAGGACTTTGATGTAGCATTGGAGGTAACCCCAAAAATGATTTATGTAGGTTCCAGTGAACCATACTATTTTGAGAATTCAATTGAATTGTTGGATGAGCCAGGTGAATGGTGTTACTCTCCAAAGTATCATACAATATACTATTATCCAGATATAGATGAGAATCCAAACAGTATTGATGCAGTTGTTCCTAAATTACAGAATCTTATAGTAATAAGGTCTTCAGATTCAGATAATAAAATCGAAAATATTATATTTTCTGGATTGGAATTTTCTCATACGAATTGGAGTAGGACATCTGAGAAAGGTTTTTTCCCAAAACAAAGTTCAACTTATTGTATAGAACCTGATACCAGAGATGTAATTCCTGCTGCAATAATGGTTGAAGATGCAAAGAATTTGAAATTTGAACGATGCAAATTTTCTCACCTTGGTTCAAGCGGAATTCATATAAAAGATAATGCTGAAAGTATTTATACAGAAAACAATACTTTCTCCGATTTATCTGGTACTGCTGTATGTATTTCGGATTTCAATCACAGAACATATTCAGACACTGTTAAACCAGTAAAGAGTATAAGTATTAAAAATAATTATATTGAAAATATTGGTGAGGAATATGCATCTTGTTCTGGAATAGAGGCTTATTTTTGTGAGAATTTGATGGTAGGTAATAATGAACTATATAATCTTCCCTATACTGGAATCTCTGTAGGTTGGGGATGGACGGCAGAGCCAACAACACAAAAAAACATAAAGATTTTAAACAATAAGATTATAGGGAATACCCTAAAATGTTCTGATGGAGGGGCCATCTATACTTTAAGTCATTTTGGTGGAGACGGTCTGTTGATTGAGGGTAACTATGTAGAAGAAATCTCGAACAAACCATGTGCTTTCACTCAAGGTTCCATTTATATGGATGAGGGTAGCTCTAATGTGCAAATTAATAATAATGTAGTGCTTGCAGATAGACAATGGTTCTATCATCATTGGGCTGGAAAAGTCGAGGTAGATAGTACTTATGTTTTATCTGAGAATCATTATAACTATGGTGGAGTTAATACACCCGGTGGAGGGACTGAAATAAAGTATGTTGATAATGGAGCCCATATTTTTAATATTCCCCATGAGGCGGCTGATCGAATAATAAAAAATGCGGGTATTAAGTATAAAGAACCAGATATTTCCACCGGTATAGATTACATATTCAATGGTAAGAAAGGGAATTTTGATTTGATACTGACATCGGAGGGCTTGAGGATAATACTTCAAGATGATATGAATGATGAAATCGTAAAAGTTAAGGTATTTGGATTAGATGGAAGCCTAAGAGAATCATTATTTTGGGATCAAAGACTACCCCTTGAACTGAAAGGCATTGGCAAGGGTTTTTATATAATAGAAGTAATTTGTGGAAATCAAAGAAGAGTAAAATCTTTAATATTATAATGTTGGATAGTAATTATATCAATATATGATTTTTGATGTTGTTATCCATAAAATTAAGATTGAAAAAATAATACAGTATAAATGAAAAAAGCTCTAATCACAGGCGTGACAGGCCAAGATGGCTCGTATCTCGCCGAATTACTCATAGATAAAGGCTACGACGTGCACGGCACCATCCGCCGCTCCTCGGTCGATTTCCGCGAACGCATCGCCCATCTTGAGGGCCACCCTCATTTCCACCTCCACTATGCCGACCTCGGCGACTCGATGTCGATCATCCAGGTGCTCAACAAGGTGCGTCCCGACGAGGTCTACAACCTTGCCGCCCAGAGCCACGTGCAGGTGAGCTTCGACTCCCCGGAGTTTACTGCTGATGTGGACGCCACAGGCGTCCTCCGTCTTCTCGAAGGCATCCGCCAGTGCGGTCTTGCCGATACTTGTCGTTTCTATCAGGCTTCGACTTCGGAACTATATGGAAAGGTGGAAGAAGTGCCCCAGAATGAGAATACTCCTTTCCATCCATACAGTCCTTATGCAGTTGCGAAGCTCTACGGTTTCTGGATTGTGAAAGAGTACCGTGAGGCCTACAATATGTTCGCCTGCTCCGGTATCCTCTTCAACCATGAGAGCGAACGTCGCGGCGAGACTTTCGTGACACGCAAGATCACACTTGCCGCTGCCCGCATAGCGCAGGGCAAGCAGGAAAAGCTTTATCTCGGCAATCTTGACTCGCTGCGTGACTGGGGTTATGCGAAGGATTATGTGGAATGCATGTGGCTGATCCTCCAGCAACCTGAACCGGAGGATTATGTAATCGCTACCGGTGAACAGCATTCAGTCCGTGAGTTCTGCCTCTACGCATTCCGCCGTGCGGGTATCGAACTGGAATTCGTCGGCGAAGGCGTGAATGAAAAGGGCATCGACAAGGCTACCGGTAAGGTCGTGATTGAAGTATCGCCGGATTTCTACCGTCCGACTGACGTTGTCAATCTCTGGGGCGACCCGACGAAGGCGAAGAAAAAACTCGGCTGGGATCCGACAAAGAAGACTTCCTTCGAGCAACTCGTCAACCTGATGGTCGACGCCGACATGGCCAAAGTAGCAGTAGAACGTGCCGGCGAGCAGGTGAAGCTCAACCTCGAAGAATACCTCGAAAAAGGAATCGTGAAATAATTCGGGAAATCGAATTATTTCACGAAGTATCGGAGCCCGGGGCTCAGTATCGGCGCTCCGCGCAGTGTCGGCTTCGCTGTATCATAGTCATCGTCTCTATTAGTTTTCACTATATTTTTTTCAAAATTACAAAAGAAAACGAGTAATTCATAATCTTGGAAGATAATTTTAAAAATAATAATGGGCAAAGCTCTCATACTGCGAAGCCGATACTGCGCAGAGCGCCGATACTTAATACTTCACCAAAGGTGTTTGTCTCCGGGTTCTTCGACATGCTCAATTCCGGGCATGTCAGCTTTCTTAAGGAGGCTGCCAAGTACGGCGACCTCTACGTCGGCATTGGTTCCGACCGGAATTTTGAGTTGCTGAAAGGTCGGAAGCCGGTTGCTTCGGAACAGGAACGCCTCTATATGGTGAAGGCAGTCCGCCACGTGAAGGACGCCTTCATCAACACCGGCACCGGCATCCTCGATTTTATTGAAGTCCTGGGGGAGGTCAACCCTAACATCCTCATAGTCAATTCCAATGGCGATAGCGATACCAAACGCCGCTTCTGCAAAATTCATGGTATCGGATACATGGTATTGGGCTCCGAGCTACAAAAAACAGCCTGCCGGACAGGAGGTTTGTCTTCGGGTGATACACACCCCGGCTGCCAGACTGAGCCAACGGCCACAATACTGAGAAGCCATCTCCCCTACCGCATCGACATCGCCGGAACATGGATCGACCAGCCATATGTGTCGGAGCACGGTGCCGGATGGGCCATCACTGCATCCATCGAGCCGACCCATGAGTTCATGGAACGGGGCGGCATGTCCACCTCCACACGCAATGCGGCCAAGAAGATATGGCCGATCGAGCTTCCAGCATACAATGAGGAGATGCTGGCGCGGCTGCTCTTCTGTTTCGAGAACGACCCCGAGAATGAGGGGCATGTCTCAGGGGCACAGGATGCCATCGGAATTTGCATCTCTGGTCTCTCGCGCCACTACTACGACGGCCACTACTGGCCGGAGAGGATAGAGACGATACACGATGAGGAGATACTGTCATGGCTCGAGGACCATGTCTGCGTGGTGCCGATGTTCCCGCGCCGTCCCGGATGCTCTGTGGTCGACGGCAAGGACATCAAATCGGGAAAGGTAAAGGCACTGACAGATGCGGCAGCCCGTTGCTGGGATGCCATCATGGCGAAGGATCTGACGGCATTCGCGGAGGCATTCAGGGATTCATTCAACGCCCAGGTCGCGATGTTCCCGGCCATGATGCAGCCCGGTGTGCAGGAGCACATCGACCGATGGAAAGACCAGGCGCTGGCATGGAAGATGCTCGGAGCCGGAGGGGGAGGACATCTCCTTCTGGTGGTCGACACCATCCCCGAAGGCGTCATCCCCGTCAAGATCCGCCGCCGCGACTGAACTATGGAACGGCGGTTTCCCAACCGCCTCACAAGCGGCTTGTCCCCTTTCTTAAGACTGAAGACTAAAGACTGAAGACTCAAAACTAAACATGAATAAAGATTCAAAGATATATGTAGCGGGCCACCGTGGAATGGTGGGATCCGCCATCGTCCGTGAGCTTGAAAGACAGGGATACACGAATATTATCACAAGAACCCATAAGGAACTGGACCTAATAAACCAGCAGGCCGTCAATGATTTCTTCGCCCTGGAGAAACCGGAATACGTGTTCCTCGCCGCCGCCAAGGTAGGAGGCATCATCGCCAACTCGGAGCATCTGGCCGATTTCATGTACGACAACATGATGCTGGAGATGAACGTGATACATGCGGCCTGGAAAAACGGCTGTAAAAAACTGGAGTTCTTGGGTTCCTCGTGCATCTACCCCCGCATGGCTCCCCAGCCTATGCCTGAGTCGTGCCTCCTGACATCGGAATTGGAGAAGACAAACGAGGCTTACGCCCTCGCGAAGATCTCCGGGCTGAAGTACTGCGAATACCTCAACCGCCAGTACGGGACCGACTATATATCGGTTATGCCTACAAATCTCTACGGGCCCAACGACAATTACCATCCCGAGCACTCCCATGTGCTTCCCGCCCTTATCCGCCGTTTCCATGAGGCGAAGGAAGCAGGGCTGACGGAAGTGACCTGCT